>NZ_JBEZZB010000020.1:0-89359 GCF_040638955.1 Actinoplanes sp. NPDC024001 | reverse complement strand
CACGGTGCCGTGCGCGTCGCGGGCGGCGGCCACCGCCGTCGCCGCCGCCGTGCGGCGCCAGCAGGACGATCTGGCCGCCATGCTGCGCGCCGCCGGCCACCAGGTGCCGCACCCGGGCGTACGGTCACTGCACCGCCACTCCCCCGACCCGGTGATCCGCCAGTGGCACGACCTGGTCGACGTCGACGCCTGCGGGTACGGCGGATACCCCGGTCCGCTGCTCACCGTCGGGGTGGCCGCGATGGCCGACACCTTCGGCCCGGCCATCGTCTGACCCGCGCTCTCACGCCGCGGGCAGTGGCGGCGCGTGGCGAACGGCGGGACTGAGCGCCCCGGCGATCGCGGCGGCCAGCATGATGCCGGCCAGCACCCCGAGCGAGCCGATCGGCCCGATGGCCGTGAGGAGGAACCCGGCGCCGAGGGACGCGATCGGCATGACGCCCCAGGAGACGGTCATGGCGGCGCTGGTCACCCGGCCCAGCAACTCGTTCGGCACCAGGACGCTCGCGTAGGTGTGGATCACGACGTTCCAGAGCGGTCCGACGAACGCGCACGCCGCACCGATCGCGCCGATCTGCAGCGGATGGCTGGTGAGGATCATCAGGGGCAGCAGCGCCGCCCACACCCAGTTGATCCCGACGATCACCGTGCGCGGCGCGAAGTGCCGGTGGAACCGCCCGGCCGCCAGCGCCCCGAGCAGGCCACCCACGCTGTAGAGACCGAGCATGAACCCGACCGTGCCGGCGCTCGCACCCTGCTGCCGGGCCAGCACCACGATCACCAGCACCAGCGCCTGGAAGACCAGGTTGCTGACCGCGATCAGCAGGATCGCCGCGCGGATCAGCGGATGCCGCCAGACGTAGCGCAGCCCGGCGCCCGCCGACCGCCACAGCGGCTCGGCGGCCTGCGCCGCCCCGGTCCGCAGGTCCTTGCGCAGGAAGACCAGCGCACCGGCCGCGGCCAGATAGGAGAGCCCGTCGGCCAGGAACGGCAGCGCCCGGTCGAGCCCGAAGAGCAGGCCACCGAGCGGTGGGCCGGCCAGCGCGGCGCCCCGGCCGCGGGCCTCGTTGTGCGCGATCGCGGTGGCCAGGTCGGCGGCCGGCACGATCACCGGGAGCGCGGCCCGCTCGGCCAGCCCGAAGAACACGAAACAGAGCCCCTGGACGAAGGCGACCGCGCAGAGCAGCCCGATGCTCCACGCCCCCGGCCCGAGCAGACCCGTCCAGAGCGCCAACGGCACGGCGAGCAGCGTCAGGCCGGCGACGATCTCGGCGACGACCATGATCCGGCGGCGGTTCCACCGGTCGACGAGCGGGCCGGCCGGCAGGTTGGCGATCAAATGCGGCAGCGTCCCGGCCGCGCCCACCAGCCCCGCGTCGGCCGCCGACCCGGTCATGGCGAGAACCAGCAGCGGCATCGCGGTGCCGCTGACCGCCGCGCCCAGGTTGGAGACGACCTGGCCGCTCCAGAGCAGCGTGAAGTCCCGGTTGCGCCAGAGCGAGGCCCGCTCGGCGACGGCGGTCACGCCTGCTCCCCCGAGGTCGGGAAGGCGTGGAAGAGCACCGTGATGTGCCGGCTGCCCTCGGCCGCCTCGGCGGGTGCGCGGTTCCACCGTTTCAGCAGCGCCATGTATTCCTCGCCGAACCGCGCCAGCTCCTCAGCGCTCAGCACCGTGCTGCCGAACGAGTGCATGGCCGCGGCGGCGAACTCCCCGTGCGCGTCCCGGTCGGTCAGGTAGCCGATGAGGTCACTCTGCGACCGCTCGAACCACTGCTTGCCGATCTCCTCGGCCGCCGCGGCGATCTCCGGGTCGGCCGATCCCCGCGGCAGGCGCAGATCCTGAGCCACCGCCTTCCAGTATTTCCGGCGCCCCGCCGAGCGCTCCCGGTCCTCCTCGATGAAGCCGTATCGGGCGAGCTGGCGCAGGTGATAGCTGGTCGCGCCGCGGTCGGCGCGATAGATCTCGGCCAGCTCGGCGGAGGTCGCCGAACCATGCCGCTGCAGGCGGCTCAGCATCTGCTGGCGCAGGGGGTGGGCGAGCGCTTTGAGCGCGTCCACATCGGTCAGGAGGCGGGGCTGCATCTCCGGCATGATGAGAAGATATCAATGCAAAGACTTCTTCTCAATACGCCGTCGACCGCGTAGGCCCGCCAGCGGCCGCTAGTCCCCTGCCGGCCGGCGTGCGCTCCCTGTCGCCGTCCGGGTTCGCCTACGCCGACCGCACGGTCCTGTTCGTGCAGACGTGGCAGAACTGGCGGGCCGAGTCCGGAACCGGTCTCGCCTATTTCGCCGGCCCACCTGCCGCGGGGACGCGAATCACCACCGCCTCAGGCGACTTCGGACACCCGCAACGGGAGGTGGGCGACGGCTGGTGGGGGGTGGAGTGACGTCACCAGCCGCTCGTGCCGGGGCCGCCCTTGAACGGGCCGGTGATGCCGGCGGTGATCCAGCCGCCGTAGAAGTCGCCCTCCTGCGGGCGGACCAGCTCGCCGGCCACCCGGCATTCGTCCACCCGGCTCGGATAGAAGGCGACGGCTCCGGCGATCTCCGCGTACGCGGGTGAGGGCCGTTCGTAGGACCAGCCGGCCTGCCGCACCCGGGTGTCGCCGACAACCAGGTCCCAGTAGCCGGCCACGCCTTTGAACTCGCAGTAGGACCGGCCCTCGCCGGGCTCCAGCACGCCGTCGGCGATGTCGTCGCGAGGCACGTAGTAGACCGGCGGATGCGAGGTCTCCAGAACGCGCCAGCAGCGGTCGCTGTCGACGATCACCCGCCCCGCGTGCACCACCGTCACCCGGGCACCGGAGCGCTCACAGCGCGGCGGACGCGGGTAGTCCCAGACCGACTCCATCGGCTCAGCTTGCCAGCCCGGCGGTCGCGCCGCTGGCTACGATGTGGCCCGGCATGCACCGTCCGCGCGAGACCGGAGGCACTGTGAAGCTCTTGCTCACCTCAGGCGGCGTCACGAACCCGAGCATCCATGCGGCGCTGGAGCGGCTTCTCGGCAAGCCGGTCGCCGAGTGTTCCGCCCTGCTCATCCCGACCGCGCAGTGGGGACACCCGATGTGCGGCCCGGCCTCGGTGCGCGGTCTGGTGGCCGCCGAGCCGCTGTGGCGGCACTTCTCCGGCCTGGGCTGGGGGTCGCTCGGCGTCCTGGAGCTGACCGCCCTGCCCAGCATCGGCGCGCAGCGGTGGGTCCCCTGGGTCGAGGACGCCGACGTGCTCCTGGTCGACGGCGGCGACGCCACGTACCTGTGTCACTGGATGCGCGAGTCCGGGCTGGCCGATCTGCTGCCGTCGCTGGCCGGCAAGGTCTGGGTGGGTGTGAGCGCCGGCAGCATGGTGCTGACGCCGCGGATCGGCAACTACTTCGTCGAGTGGGCCGGCGCGCCGGACGACCGCACCCTGGGAGTCGTCGACTTCTCGATCTTCCCGCACCTGGACGCGTTCCCCACCAACACCCTGGCGCACGCGGAGCGGTGGGCCGCCGACCTCGGCGTCCCGGCCTACGCCATCGACGAGCAGACGGCCATCCAGGTCGTCGACGGCACCGTCGAGGTCCTCTCCGAAGGAAACTGGACGAAGCTCGGGTCGTAGGCTCCCGCGATGGATCTCTCCCCTGATGTCCAGGCCGTGGTCAGGCGCCGTCTGGCACCCGAGGTCGCCGACAGCTTCCTCGCCCTGGCGCGGCCGTCGGTCGGCTTCACCGGCAACCTGGTCGGCGGCGCGCCGACGGCCCCACCCGTCCACCAGGAAGCGCCGATGCGGCTGCTACCTGTGGGACGAGCTGCGGCCGCTGCTGCCCGAGCCCCGGCATCGACTGCTCGGCTACTGCGACACCGACACGAGCCGGCCGCCGGGGCACCGGCCGCTTCTGCAGGTGGAGGCCGGCCCGGGCACGGCGTGGGGCGAGATCGTCAACGTCTCCCTCTGGATTCCCGGCGCCGACCTGCGTGAGGGCCGGCTCGACCGGGTGCGCCGCTGTTACGAGGTGGCCTGAGATCAGTTCCAGCCCCTGCCGGCCCGGGTCCACGCCTGCGGGTCCACCGGCTGCGGGTCCTGCTCCAGCCAGGCGATGACGCTTTTCGCGTGTTCCTCGGGTGTCCCCGCCGCCGAGTCCACGCGCAGAGCCTCGGCGCAGTAGGGGAACGCCTCCGCGCGCTCGCGTACCAACGCCTCGTCGAGGTCCGTGGCCTGGTCGCGCTGCCGGAATCGGTGCACGGCCTCGCCGGGAGTCACGAAGAACTCGACGACCAGCAGCGGCGCCGCCGAACCCGCCAGCGCCGCCGCCAGACTGGCGCGCTGGTCACGGCGGGCGTAGGTGCACTCCAGCACCACGGTCTCGCCGCGGTCGGTGAACATCCGGGTGAGGAGGTGCGCGGCGTCGTACGCGCGCATGCGGTCGTCGCGGGACCGGTCGGAGTCCGGGAACAGGAGGTCGAACAGGGCGTCCACCTGCAGGTGGATCCGGCCGTGACCGGCGGCGGCCAGGATCTTCCCGGCGGTGCTCTTGCCCGAGCACGGCGGGCCGGAGAGCACGACGACCCCGCGGCTAGGCATTTCCCTCGCCCCCGCCGAACTCCCAGTACGCCCGCAGCGCGGCGATCCGGCCCGCGCCGTCGCTCCGGTAGGTGAAGACGCCACGGACCTGGGTGGAATGCCCACCCGGCAGGGCGATGTGGATGCTGCCGACGTCGGCGACCTCGTCGCCGCACAGGTAGGACCGCTCGATCTCGAAGCGCAGCCCCTCGGTGCGCCCGATCACGGTGTCGTAGAACCGGGCGATGGCCGCGGCGCCGCGATGCCCGCGACCGTCCGGGCAGAGCGGCGACGGACCGACCGGGTCCTCCACCACGGCATCGTCGGCGAACAGCCCGAGCCAGCTCTCGCGGTCCTTCGCGCCGGCCGCCGCCTGCGATCGCCGCGCCAAGTCACGGATGGTCAACGCGCGCCTCCTCCGGATCGCCGCCGAGAATAGAACACGTTCCATCGCAGGACAATCGCGCCGGCGTCAGCGGACGAAGAGCAGGAACAGCCCGGCCCACGTGCATCCGATCATGAACAGCACGAGCGGGAGTTCGTCGGCGAGGACCGCCGGCGGCGGCCGGTCCGGATCAGCGGCCAGGGCCCGGTCGTGCGCGACGACCACACCGAGCACATGTCCGATCAGGATCAGCGCGATCTGGGCCCCGGCGATCACTTGCGGGTCGAGCGCCGGGTCCCAGCTCGCGCCGGCCCCGATCCCCCACTGCTGGACGAGCAGCAGCACGCCACGCGGGCCCTCCACCAGCAGGAGCGAGAGGTAGTGGGCGAGCGTGTACCCGACGGCGATCGGGATCAGCGAGGCGGTCACGTCCAGGCGGCCGGCCGTCCAGCGGACCGCGAGGAACACCAGCGCGCAGAGCACGACCAGGCCGGCGGTGGCCGACAGCACCGGGGAGCCGGCCCACCGCACGACGTCCGCCCACACCGGGGAGGCCGACGCGCTGTCGAAGACCGTCGAACCCCACCAGACAGCGATGAAGGCCGCCACGCCGGCGCCGGCCGGCAGCGGCGCGACGAGGCCGGACAGCGGGGTACGCCAGTGCAGCGGGCTGAGCCGGCCGGCGAGCTCGGAGTACACCTCGAAGCAGTCGCCCCGCGCGAACCAGTCCTCCCCGCGCCACGTCGCCAGGGCCAGTTGCGCGAGGGCGTACCAGGTGAGGAAGACGCCGACCGCGACCGGATCGCCGTGCTGGGGCGCCGCCAGCTCGAACCAGACGAAGCCCAGCAGGAAGGCGGCGGCCGGCCAGGTGCCGGCGGTGCGCTCCGGCGGCAGCGGGCGCAGCCCGCGCGCCGGCAGCCGGAGCAGGGTGAAGATCGTGCGCAGCGGGTTGACCGCGCGCCACACCGGGCCGAGAACGACGCTGAGCGGGATCAGGCCGACCCAGAGCCAGACGAAGAGGGCGTGCGCCGCCGGGTTCTCCGGGCCGCGCGGGCCGAGCACCGCGTTGCCGGCCACGTAGATCGCCAGGGCGAGCACCAGGTAGCGCAGCGCGGCGGGCACCCGCAACGGGCGCGGCTCGGCGGCGATCAGCTTCGGCCGTCGCCACCAGAACGCACTGATCAGGAACGACAGCACGACAGTGGCGGCCCCGGCTTGCAGCACAAGGTCGAGCGGCAGCGGCAGATCCGCCGACTCGCCGACTCCGTGAGCGAGGAGCGTCAGCGTTGTCACCGGTCCCCGAACACGCACGCGGCCCGGCGATCCGGGTTGTTGCCGCGCGTCCCGCTGAGGGTCATGCCTGCTCCTCGGGTACCGCTTCGCGGGCGAGGCCGCGCAGCACACCAGCGCCGGCCACCGCGACGCCGGCGCCGAGGGCCAGGGCGAGCAGCACCAGGACGCGCTCGACGACCGGCGGCCCGGCGAAGGGCAGCACCGCCCGGTGGAAGGAGGTGACATCCGGCAGGACAAAGACCGCCGTCAATGCCGCGCCGCCGCAGACCGCCAGAACGCCGGCCGCCCGGCCGCGCAGTGCGGTCACCGCCCCGCCAATGATCAGGGGCCAGGCCAGCAGGTTGATGCCGGCGGCGCTGAGAAACGTGCCGGCCAGTGGCGCCGACTCCACGGCCAGGGTGGATCCGGCGACGTGCCAGACGGAGGCGGCCGCCGCGACGCTCCCGGCGGCGGCGAGCAGCAGGTCGGCGCGGCGCACCCGCCGCGCCAGCAGGACCAGCGCCAGGCCGGTGAGCGCGGTCGCCGCCCACCACGCGGCCGGGACCGGTGGTTGTTCGCCGGCGAGTTCGCCGGTGATCATGACCGGTGTGCCGTTCACGTCGAGCGGCACCGTCCACGGCACGGTCTCGCCGGCCGCGACGTCCCGGCCGTCCGGGGTGGCCCGCTCGTCGATCCAGGTCAGCTCGGCACCGGGCGCGACCACCGCCGGCGTCGCCGCCCCTCCCCCGGCGCCGACCGTGACCGGCCCGCCGGTGCCGTTGCGCAGCCGGAGCCGGGCCCCGTTCTCGATCGCCACCACGTCGAGGCCGGGTACCGCCGGGCTCACCGCCACGACCCGCCCGCGCGAGTCGGTCGCGGTGAGCCCACCGGCGTGCGCGGACGCGGGCGCGCCGCTGGACAGCAGGGTCCCACCGACGATCGCCGCGAGCAGGACGAGTCGCTGGAGCAGCCTCACTCCGGGAGGTGCTGGACGCTGCGGGCGACGAGCACGGTCGCCACGCCGGTCAGCGCGGTCAGCGTGAGCAGACCGGTGACCATGTGGATGTTGAACCCGGTGCTGCCCGTCTCGATCTTGCCGACCAGCAGCACGGCGCCCCACACGGCGGGCGGGGCGACCAGGCCGAGCAGGACCCAGCGGACGTTGGCGTTCGCCCTGACCAGCGGCGTGACGATCCGCAGCACGGCCTCGACGACGAGGGCCGCGCCGGCCACGGTGAGGGCCGGCCACCAGTCGTCCTCGGAGTCGAACATCAGGTGCATGAGCACCGCGATGACCGCGACCAGCGCGCTGGGCAGGCCGATCGGCAGCGGCCAGCGCCGGCCGATCACCACGAAGGGCAGCAGCAGGAGGATGGTGCTGAACACGTACCCGTGGATCAGCTGGGCGTCCGGCGAGTAGATCGGCACCGGGTCGAGGTCGCTGCCGAGGTGCCGGAAACCGATCGCCGACGCGTGCAGCGAGTAGATGTGCACCGGCAGCACCGAGAAGAGCGTGGAGACTCCGACCAGGGCGGCGCCACCCGCGCTCAGCCGCGCCTGCGGGCCGGCGGCCAGCATCAGCGCCGGGCCCATGGCGACCATCGCCATGCCGAGGATGATGAACTCGTGGCTCGGGCTGACGAAGATCTCCATGTCCCGCTCGATGCCGAACAGGTTGTGCCAGAGGGTGTCCACCCCACCGCCGACGAGCAGGAACGCCATGCCGGCGAGCGGGATGCGCAGCGCGTTCGGCAAGGCCAGCAACGACCGGTACGTCGGCACGCCCGGCAGCCGCGACCGCATGATCCAGAGCAGCGTGAAGCCGGAGGCGGCGATACCGGAGTAGAGCACGCCGTGCCACGGCGTCCAGAAGGTCTCCAGCTCCGGCGTGGTGGCGTGGGCGTAGGCATCCAGCTGCAGCCCGATCACCAGCCAGGCAGCCGCGACCAGCAGCACCCACCGCTCCCGTGCGGTGAACGACTCGGTCCGGGTCCGTTCCACCAATGTCGTCACGTTTCCCCCTTCGTGATCGATCCGGCGAAACGGTAACCTACATCGTCGCGGTTACATGCATCGATCCACCTGGTCAACGGCGAGGACGATGTCGAACCGGGCGCGCGTCCACTCCCCGTCGACCACCCGCCCGTCCGGGGTGGCCGCACCGGCCGGCTGCACCGCGAAATCCTTGATCAGCGACTCCTTCACCCCGAACACACTGTCCCGGTCCAGGTATTCGCAGCCGCGGACGAAGATGTGCGTGACCAGGGTCCGCAGTCCCGGCGCGGTGACCATGAAGTGCAGGTGCGACGCCCGCATCGGCGACCGCCCGGCCGCGGCGAGCAGCTCACCGACCGGCCCGTCGTCGGGGATCGGGTACGGCACCGGCGTGATCCCCCAGAACGCGTACCGCCCGTTCTCGTCGCTGAACAGGTGGGCCCGGGCGGCGACCCGCCCGTCGCCGTACTGGACGTCGTAGAACCCGTCGTCGTCGGCCTCCCAGACCTCGATCCGCGCCCCGGCCACCGGTTTCCCGCCGGTGTCGGTGACCGTGCCCTCCACCCAGCACGGCCGGCCCGGCGCCCCGCCGGCGATGTCCCCGCCGATCGGCACCCGCGGCGACCCCTCGGTGAAGAACGGCCCGACCACGGTCGCCTCGGTGGCGTCCCCGGCCGCCGCGTCGTTGACCGTGATGGTCTGCATGGAGATCCCGAGCACGTCGCTGAGCAGGATGAACTCCTGCCGGTTGGCGTCGGTGACCTCGCCGCACCGGGTGAGGAACCGGATCGCCGCCGCCCATTCCGCCTCGGTCAGCCGGGTCTCCCGGACGAAGGCGTGCAGGTGCCGGGTGAGCGAGGTGAGCAGTTCCTCGAGCCGGGGTGACGAGGCGCCGGTGAAGGACGCCACGACCCGCTGGACCAGCGCCTCCTCCCGGGCGCCCGGTTCGCCGGTCATGCGGCACCACCCGGCGTGTCGCCCGCCCAGGCCGCGCGCAGCAGGGTCTCCAGGACGCGCCGGTCGACCGGCGCGGGATTGGACGGTGGCACACCCGGGAGAATGCGCGCGGCCGCCTCCCCCACCGCGGCCTCGTCGAAGCCGACATCTTTCAGCGCGCGCGGCGCGGCCACCGCGGCCCGCAGCCGCTCCAGCGCGGCGAGCGGCTCACCACCGCCGAAGGCCTCGGCGATGCGCCGGCCCCGATCCGGTACGGCCGGAGCGTTCAGCGCCAGCACGTGGGGCAGGACGATGGCGTGCGTCTCGGCATGCGGAAGCCGGTACGCGCCCCCGAGGACGTGACAGATCTTGTGGTGCAGCCCGGACCCGGCGGACGCGAACGACACCGCCGACAGGTACGCCCCGTAGAGGCACTCGTCGCGTCCCTCCAGCCCGGCCGGGTCGGCGACCACCTTCGGCAGGCCGGAGGCGAACACCCGGATGCCCTCCACGGCGAGCGCCCGGTTGATCGGGTCGCTGCCGGGCGCCCACATCGAGTCGACGCAGTGCGCCAGCGCGTTGAACCCGGACGCCACGGAGAGCCCGACCGGCAGCGACACGGTCAGCGTGGCGTCGTAGACGACCGTCACCGGCAGCACCGACGGGTGCGTCCCGGTCGTCTTCTCCCGCCCCTCGGTGAGCCCCCAGACCGCGGTCGCCTCGCTCCCGGCGTAGGTGGTCGGCACCGCGACGATCGGCACCCGCGCGGTCAACGCGATCGCCTTCGCCAGCCCGACGGTCGACCCGCCGCCCACCGCCACCAGCAGGTCGACGGCAGCGGAGGCGGCCGCTTCCCGGGCCCGTTCGGCCAGCTCGACCGGCACGTGCTGGGCCACCTCGGTCCAGCGCAGCGCGACCGGCAGCCCGGCGGTGACCCGGTCGGCGAGGTGCGACTCGGCCTCGGCGGCGATCAGCATGACGCGGTCCGCGCCGAGCCGGGACACCTCGGCGGCCAGGTGCTTCGCGGCACCGCCGGCCTCCAGGATCACCCGCTGGCCGAGCGTGTCGTGGACGAAGGGGTCAAGTGGCATGGTGGCCTCCGGAGTCAGGTACCCCCATCCGACACCTTCAGCGGCCGGCCACGGAAGAGCCCGGAGCGCAACGCGGGGACCAGCCCCTTCGGCAGGAAGAGCACGCAGACCACCAGCAGCACCGCGTAGACCGCGTAGTTCAGCACGGTCGGCGCGTAGTCCGGCATGCCGGGCTGGGTGCCGAGCGTGTTCAGCAGCTGGACCAGCAGCACGATCACGGTCGCCCCGACGACCGGGCCGGCCACCGTGCCGAGACCGCCGACCACGGCCATCACCACGTACTCGATGGAGAGCAGCACCGGGAACGAGCCCGGCGCGAGATAGCCCAGGTAGAAGGCGTAGACGCCGCCGGCCAGGCCGGCGAAGCCGGCGGAGAGCGCGAAGACGGCCAGCCGGTAGCCGCCGACCGCGACGCCGCTCGCGGCGGCCGCGATCTCGCTGGTCGCGGCGGCGCGCAGGCCGCGACCGGCGCGGGACGAGACCACGTTGCGCGAGATGAGCAGGGCGATCAGAAGAACACCACAGGCCAGGTACGCGTAACCGAGGTCGTCGCGCAGCTCGGCGCCACCGATGGCGAACCGGGGAATCCCCTGCAGGCCGATCGCGCCGCCCGCCCAGTCGGCCTGGGCCAGCAGCGACAGCAGGATCAGCTGCACGGCGAGGGTGGCGAAGGCCAGGTGGTGGCCGCGGAGCCGGAGCAGCGGCGCGCCGAGCAGGACCGCCGCCAGCGCCGCGATCACCGGGGCGGCGAGCAGGCCGAGCAGGGGCGGGACGCCGTGCACCGCCAGCAGGCCCGCCGCGTACGCCCCGATCGCGTAGAAGGAGGCCTGCCCGAGCGAGACCTGCCCCGCGTACCCCATCAGCAGGGAAACCCCGACGGTGACCGCCGCGGCCAGGGTGAGCAGCACGAACGTCGCGAGATGCCGTTCCGGCAGGAACGGCGGCAGGACGAGCAGCAGCGCGACCAGCCCGATGAGCCCCCACCGTCTCATCGGGCCGGAACTCATGGCGCCGGAACTCATCGCGCCGGAGCTCATCGCGCCACCTCCGCGACCGGGCCGGTGCGGGCGGCCTGGACGATCATCACGGTGAGCATCAGCACCAGCGCGACCTCCACCTGGTAGGCACCGCCGCCGTAACCGGCGACCAGGGTCTGCGCGACCCCCAGCAGCAGCCCGCCGGCGAGCGCGACGCCGGGCCGGGTGAGACCGCCGAGGACCGCCGCGGCGAAACCGTTCACGATCAGGGCGACGTCGCTGTCGAACGTCACCTGCTGCACCGGGGTGGTGAGGACCCCGGCGAGGCCGCCGAGCGCGCCGCCGATCGCGAACGCGAGCAGGCCCATCCGGCGCACGTCGATGCCGACGACCTGCGCGGCGTAGCGGTTCGAGGCGCACGCGGAGAGCGCCTTGCCCAGGTCGGTGCGGGCGAAGAACCACGCCATCACGGCGAACACCGGGCCGGTCACCGCGATGATCAGCAGGTAGTGCGCCTGCAGGCGGGCGCCACCCACCTCGGCCACCCTGGGCACGCCCGGGAACGAGCGTGGCTGGTCACCCCAGATCAGGATCTCGATCGCGTACGCCAGGACGCCGAGCCCGAGCGTGACGATCAGTGAGGTGCCGGGACTGGTGCCCGGGCGACCGATCGCCACCACCCCGACCAGAAGGCCGGCGACCGCGCCGAGGACCACCCCGCCGAGTTCCGCGGCGCCGTGCGGTATCCCGGCCCCGAGCAGCGAGGTGGTGAGCATGGCGGCCAGCACCGCGAACGCGCCCTGCGCGAAGTTGACCACGCGGGTGACCCGGTAGATCGCGACCAGGCCGCTGGCGACCAGCGCGAATCCGGCACCGATGCCGAGCCCGGTGATCAGGTAGCCGATCAGGTCGCTCATCGGCCCGCCTCCACGTGCCCGCTCGCGCCGCTCACCGGCCGCCCCACATGCCCGCCCGCGCCGCTCACCGGCCGCCCCACATGCCCGCCCGCGCCGCTCATCGGCCGGCCTCCACGTGTCCGCCGAGGTAGGCCGCGGTCACCCGTGGATCGCGGGCCAGGTCGGCGGCGGCGCCGTGCAGACAGACCCGGCCGGCCTCCAGCACGTACGCGCGGGTGCACATGTCGAGGGCCAGCCGGGCGTTCTGTTCGATGAGCAGCACCGCGAGCCCGCGCTCGGAGTTGAGCGTGCGCAGGTGCCCGACCAGTGTGGCCACGACCAGCGGGGCGAGGCCGAGGCTGAGCTCATCGACGACGAGGATGTCGGGCCGGGCCATCAGCGCCCGGCCGATCGCGACCATCTGCTGCTGCCCGCCGGAGAGCGACCCGGCCCGGCGCCGCCGCAGGCCGGCCAGGTCGGGCAGCAGCTCGTAGATCGGTCCGGTGTCGCGGCCGCGCCGGCCCTGCGGGTTGCGCCAGCCGCCGAGCCGCAGGTTGTCGTCGACGGTGAGGTCGCCGAACATCTCCCGGCCCTCCGGGACCTGCGCCAGCCGGCCGCGCACGGTGATCGTCCCGCCGTCCGGGCGGATCAGCCCGGACAGGGCTTTGACGAGGGTGGACTTGCCGGCGCCGTTGGCGCCGATGAGGGCGACCAGTTCCCCCGCGCCGACGGTCAGGTCGACGCCGTCGAGGGCGGTGGCGCCGGAGTAGCGCACCGTCAGCCCGGTGACCCACACCCCCGCCGGAGTCACGGGACCGTGCCCTTCCGTACGTCTGCGGTTGTCCGGTCTTGATCGCCGGCGGCCTCGGCCGCCGTGCCCGGCTCGGGCTCCGGGTCGGTCGCGGTCCCGGGTGCGGCCTCGGCCGCCGTGCCCGGCTCGCGCTCCGGGTCGGTCGCGGTCTCGGGTGCGGCCTCGGCCGCCGTGCCCGGCTCGCGCTGTTGATCGGTCGCGGTTCCCAGGTAGGCCGCGATCACGCGCGGGTCGGCGCGGACCTCGGCGGCGGTGCCCTCGGCGATCACCCGGCCCAGGTCCAGCACGGTGACCCGGTCGGCCAGGCGCATCACGAACGCCACGTCGTGCTCGACCAGCAGCATCGTCAGGCCCTCGGCGCGCAGCTCGCCGATCAGCGCGGCCAGCCGCTCGCGCTCGCCGGCGCGCAGGCCCGACGCCGGCTCGTCGAGCAGCAGCAGTCGCGGCCGCGCGCAGAGCGCGCGAGCCAGCTGAAGGGCGCGCTGCTGGCCGAGCGGCAACTCCTCGGCGGGCCGGTCGGCCCACTCCGCGAGACCGGAGCGGGTCAGGCACTCCAGCGCGCGTTCGCGGATCAGGCGTTCCTCCCGATGGTATACGGGCAGGCGCAGCGCCCCGGCCAGGAACCCGGAGCGGGTGGTCGCGTGCGCTCCGACCATGACGTTCTCCAGCGCGGTCATCCCGTGGAAGATCCGGGCCGCCTGGAAGACCACGCCGACGCCGAGCCGGGCCCGGCGGTGCGCGGCGAGCCGGTCGATGCGGTCGCCGTCGAGCCGGACCTCGCCCGCCTGCGGCGCCAGCTGGCCGCCGATCAGCGCGAACAGGGTCGACTTGCCGGCGCCGTTCGGCCCGATGACGGCGCGCAGCTCGCCGGGCGCCACGGTGAGGCTGACGTCGCGGACGGCGTAGACGCCGCCGAACGCCCGGTCCACACCGGTGACCGTGAGCTGCGCGCCGGCCGTCACTTCAGCTTTTCCCGGGAGAAGTCGGTCGGGACGAATGTGCCGTCCTGCACCGTGTTGATCGAGATGAAGTCGGTGGTCAGCCCGCCGTGGTCGGTCGCCGAATAGGCGTAGGTGCCGTTCGGCGTGGTCAGGCTCAGGCCCTCCAGGGCGTCGCGGACCTTCGCCCGGTCGGTGCCGCCGGCCTTCTCGACGGCGGCGGCGAGCAGCTTGACGCCGCTGTAGCCGTCCTGCGCGAACTGCGGCGGCGGGTAGCCGTACTTACCGCTGAACGCGGTGGTCAGCTCGTCGACCGCGGTCTTGAGCTCACCGGCCGGCAGGTGCTCGCCGACCACGCCGACCGAGCTGGCGATGACCACGCCCTCGGCGGCCGGCCCGGCCGGGTCCAGGAACAGCTTGCTCGCCTGGGCGCCGGTGAGCACTAGCGGGATCTTCAGGCCGGAGGCCGCGTACTGCTTGGTGAGGGCGACCGCGGGCGCGCCGGTGGCCCACACCATCAATGCCTGCGCGTCGGACGAGCGGACGTGCGTGAAGATCGCCCCGAACTCGGTGGCGGTGGTCTGGAACTCCTCGATCGGGCCGACCGTCACCCCGTACTGCCCGGCCTTGGCCTGCAGGCCCTTGGCGCCGGCCACCGCGTAACTGCTCTTGGTGTCGAAGGCCAGGGCGACCCGGGACAGCTTGCCCGCCTGGAAGTACTGCAGCGCGGCCTCGGCGTAGGTGGCCGAGGTCGCCGGAACCACGAAGACGTAGGGATGCACCGGGTTGATCTGCTCGTCCGCCGGGGTGAGCGAGATGTAGGGGATCTCCTCCCGGTCCACCAGCGGGATGGTGGCGAGCGCGGAGTTGCTGAACGGCGAGCCGATGATCGCGTCGGAGCCGTCCTTCAGCTCGTTGAAGGCGAGAACGGCCTGGTCGGGAAGGCTCTTGTCGTCGCGGACGGTCAGCTCGATCCGGCGGCCGCCGACGCCGCCCGCCGCATTGATCCGGTCGACCGCGAGCGCGACCGATTTCTGGTTCTCGGTGCCGAGCGGGGAGTAGTTGCCGGTGAGCGAGACGATCTGACCGACCCGGATCGGCCCGTCACCGCCGCCGCCGGTCTCGTCGCCACCGCAGCCGGCCGCGGCCAGAAGAAGAGTGAGTAGAGCGAGGCTGAGCGTCTTTCTGCGCACGACGACCTCCTCGATGAGGTATGGCTAGCCATCGAAGTTAGGCTTTCTCTACACGGCCGTCAACGAATTGCCTAACATCTTCCTCATGACGCTCAGCGCCGAGAGCCCCGCCGTCGAAGGTGCGGTGCGGCCGCAGACGCTGATGCTGATGCTGTTCGGCGACTTCGTGCTGGACCGCGGCGTCTGCGTCTTCTCCGGCAGCGTGATCGACGCGTTCGCCCGGCTCGGCATCTCCTCGCACGCGACCCGCTCGACGCTGGCCCGCATGGTCAACCGCGGCCTGCTGCGCCGGCAGCGCCACGGCCGGCGGATGTATTTCGGGCTCACCGCCCGGTCCACGGCGATCCTGCACGACGGCCGGGCGCGCATCTGGCGGACCGGGGCGGTCAACGACCGGTGGGACGGCAGCTGGACGCTGCTCTGCTTCTCGCTGCCGGAGTCCTGGCAGCGGCAACGTCACGACCTGCGTTCCCAGCTGGCGTGGGCCGGGTTCGGGCCGATCCAGGGCGGCCTGTGGATCGCGCCGGGCTCGGTGCCGGCCCAGGAGATCGTCACCGGGCTGGGGCTGGAGGCGCACACCCGGGTCTTCCGGGCCCGCGCCGACGAGCTCACCGACATCGGGGGCATGGTGCGCGACGCCTACGACCTGGACGGCCTCGCCGCCCGCTACCAGGAGTTCCTGAACCGCTGGGACGGGCCGGCCCCGCTGGCCGACCCGCTCGCGGCCCGCCTCAGCCTGATCGCCGAGTGGCTCGGCGCCATCCGGCGCGACCCCCGCCTGCCGGTCGAGCACCTGCCACCGGGCTGGCCCGCGGCGCGCGCCCAGCGGCTCTTCCGCGAGCTGGAGGCCGCCTATCTGGAGCCGGCCCGCGCGGTGGCGGCCGGCCTGCTCGATCTGCAACCCGACGAGCAGGCCGGCCGGGCCGGCTAATCGGCGGCGGCGAGCTGCCGGTGGTGCCCGGCGATGATCGGCGCGGCGGCCTGGGCGACCTTCGTCGCCACCGGGTCGGAACCCTTCGCCACCTGCTCCTCGACCAGGCGCAGGGCGTCGCGGTGGGCCTGCTGCTGGGTGGCGACGAAGAGGTCGTCGAACGTGCCCGCGGGCGCCGCCTGGTAGCGGGCGGTCAGCGCCTGCTGGGCGGCCGTCGGCACGGCCGGCAGGGCGACCCGCAGCGTGCGGGCCGCCTGGGTGACCTGGGCGTCGAGCCGGATGTGGTTGCGCATCAGCGTCGCGGCCAGCTCCTTCACGCCCTCGTCGGAGCTTTTCTGCCAGGCGATCCGGCCGCCGGCGATCTCCGCCAGGTTGATCTGGTGCGCGGAGCGGAGGAACTCGGCGTCCTGCGCGGAGGGCGCGGCCTGGGCGGCGGTGGCCGGAAGAGCCAGCAGGCCGGCGGCGACGACACTGCTGACGGTGCTTCGCAAAATCATGTTCTTTGTCTCCTTACGTCGGAATTTCACCCTATCCGCGCAAGCGAGTGCGTTTCAGCTTTCCACTTATCGTTCGATTCGATCTTGGGCGTTGTTCCCGGCCGCGGCGCCGCGAAAGATGGTCCGCGACCGACGGACGAGGAGACAGAACGTGCGCAAGCTCGTGTACTACATCGCGGCCACCATCGACGGCTTCATCGCCGGCCCGGACGGCGCCGACCCGACCGGCCCGGGCGGGTTCTGGCCGATCCCGGAGGACTACCTGCGGCATCTGATCGCCGAATATCCGGAGACCCTGCCGGGCCCGGCCCGCGAGGCGCTCGGGGTCACCGCCGAGGGCACGCGGTTCGACACCGTGCTGGAGGGCCGCCACTCGTACGAGCTCGGCCTGAAGGTGGGGATCCCCGACGCCTACCCGCACCTGCGTCACGTGGTGTTCTCCCGGACTCTCGGCGGGAGCCCCGACCCCAACGTCACGGTGCTCTCCGGCGACCCGGTTGCGGCGGTGCGCGAGCTCAAACAGCAGGACGGCAAGGACATCTGGGTGATCGGCGGCGGCACCCTGGCCGGCGCCCTGGCCACCGAGATCGATCAGCTCGTCGTCAAGCTCGCCCCACTGACCATCGGCGCCGGCATCCCGCTGTTCGGCCGCGACGCGGCGTTCGAGCCCCGCACCTGGGAGCTGACCGGGCACACCGTGCTGGACAGCGGCGCGCTGTTCCTCACCTACACGCGCCGGCGTGGCGACTCGTAGGCTCAGCATGTGACGGAGACGACGGTGGCCGGGGTGCTGGCCGAATTGGCCGCGCTGGAGGACCCGAAGGCACGCGCCGTGAACGAGAGACACGGCGACGATCACGGGGTCAACCTCGGCAAGCTGCGCGCGCTGGCGAAACAGCTGAAGACCCAGCAGGACCTCGCCCGCGAGCTCTGGGCGACCGGCGACACCGCCGCGCGGCTCCTGGCTCTGTTGATCTGCCGCCCGAAGGCGTTCGAGCGCGACGAGCTGGACGCGATGCTGCGGGAGGCACGCGTTCCCAAGGTGCACGACTGGCTGGTCAACTACGTGGTGAAGAAGAACCCGGCGGCCGAGGAGCTGCGCCTGGCCTGGTTCGCCGACCCGGACCCGGTGGTGGCCAGCGCCGGCTGGGCGCTGACCACCGAGCGGGTGGCGAAGAAACCCGGCGGTCTCGACCTCGAGCAGCTGCTCGACGTCATCGAGGCCCGGATGAAGGACGCCCCGGACCGCCTGCAGTGGGCGATGAACCACTGCCTGGCGCAGATCGGGATCGACCACCCGGCGCACCGGGCCCGCGCCCTGCAGATCGGCGAGCGCCTGGAGGTGCTCAAGGACTACCCGACGCCGCCGAACTGCACGTCGCCGTACGCCCCGATCTGGATCACCGAGATGGTGAGCCGGCAGCAGGCGTGACCGCCAGCAGCAGGGCTGAGACGGCCGCGAAAGCTGCGGCGGCGAGGTAGACCAGGCCCGGGGAGGCGTGGGTGAGGGACCACCCGAACGCCACCCCGGCGGCTACCGGCACGGCCGCCTCGGCGACCGCGCCCAGGCCGGTCAGGGCGCCCTGCACGGTGCCCTGCTCGTCGTCGCCGGTGCCGCGGGACAGCCAGGATTGGGCGGCGGCGCCGGCGATAGAGGCGAGCACGCCGAGCGCCAGCGCGGCGGAGAGCATCCACGGCCCGGCGGCGAACGCCGTACCGGTCAGGGCCGCGACGTTGAGCAGGCTGCCGGCCACCGCGGCGCGCTTGTCGCCGAGCCGGCGCACGACCGGGCCCACGGCCCGGGCCTGGAAGATCGCTCCGGCGAGGCCGCTCGCGGCCATCACCACACCGACGTACGCGGTGCTGAGCGCGAACTGGTACGCGAGGTAGAACGTCCACACCGACTGGTGGATCATCCGGGCGACGTCGGCGCAGAAGCGGGCGTACGCGAGCCGCCCGAGCACCGGCCGGCGCAGCACCGCGGTGATCGCCCCGACCGGGCCGGCCGTCCGCAGGGTCAGCGGGGTGCTCCGGTCGCCGGGCCGCGACTCGGGCAGCACGAACCAGCCGTAGGCGACGTTCGCGAACGACAGCGCGGCCGCAGCCAGGAACGGCAGGCGGACGTCGACCGCGCCGAGCAGCCCGCCGACCACCGGGCCGGCCACGAAGCCGAGCCCGAACGCCGAGCCGACCAGCCCGTAGGCGCGGGCCCGGCGCGAGGGTGCCGTGACGTCCGCGATGTAGGCGTTGACCACGGTGTTCGTGCCCGCACACGCCCCGGCGAGGGCGTGGAACGCCAGCAGCGTCCACGGGCCGTCCGCGGTGGCGTGGGCCAGCCAGTCGACGCCGAGGCAGGCCAGCGAGGCGAGCAGGACGGGACGGCGGCCGTACCGGTCGGAGAGCCGGCCGAGCAGCGGCGAGACGGCGAACTGCAGCACGCCGTAGGTGGAACCGAGCACACCGGACCAGAACACCGCGTCGGCGGCGTCCCGGGTCACGGCTGTCATGAGTGCCGGCACGATCGGCACGATCAGGCCGAGCCCGAGCATGTCGAGAAAAACGGTGACCAGCAGGAAGGAGAGGGCGGGTGCCCGTCGCATCACGGCTCCTGAGCGGAGAGGGGACAGGGCCCCCTCTCACTCACGGACCGCCGAAAGCAAGGAGGATCAGATTATCGGTGCCGTCAAACCGTTTCCGTTTCGTCGGGCTGTCGACAGCGGGTTTTTGCATTCCGCCCCGCAGATCCATTCACGGGCGACTTCTGCCTGTGGGGCGGGGACGACTTCCTGACCAACTGCGAACGGGTCATGAGCTGACCACACGTGTCCCGGCCGGGCTTCGACCCGGCCGGGGGTACGCCCTCTGGCGCAGCCGCGCCGGCGGAGGTACGCCAGAGGGCATGACCTACGAACTGCGGCCCATCGGGATCGTCGAGTCGTCGCTGACCGACCGCGCCGCCGCTCCCAAGCAGGGCGTCGAGGGCGCCCCCGAAGCGTGGCTGAGCTTCGGTCCCGCGACGGCCGACGGCATCCGCGACCTCGCGCCCGGCGACGACATCTTCGTCCTGACCTGGCTGCACCTAGCCGACCGCGAAGTGCTCGCCGTCCACCCGCGCGACGACCCGAGCACTCCGCTGACCGGCGTCTTCAGCACCCGCTCCGCGGACCGGCCCAACCCGATCGGCCTGCACCGGGTCCGGGTCCAGCAGATCGACGGGCTGCGGGTGCGGGTGTCCGACCTGGAGGCCGTCGACGGCACCCCGATCGTGGACGTCAAACCCGTCCTGGACGCCACCCGCTAACGGTAGGCACGCTCCTGCAGACGGTAGGCCCGGGCGTACGCGCCGTCCCGGGCCATCAGCTCCTCGTGGGTGCCCTGCTCGGTGATCCGCCCGTCGTGCAGCACGACGATCAGGTCCGCCATCCGTACGGTCGTGTACCGGTGCGACACCAGCACCGTGACCGCGCCCTCGCCCCGGGCGGCAGCCGCCTCCTCGGCGAACCGGCGGAACAGCTCGTGCTCGGCGAGCGGATCGAGGGCGGCGCTCGGCTCGTCGAGGAGCACGCACAGCGGCCGGCGGGTGCCGGTGACCGTGCGCATCAGCGACCGGGCCAGCGCGAGCCGCTGCCACTGGCCCAGGGACGGTTCCACACCACCGAACGCCGCGCCCAGCCGGCGGTCGAGGTCGTCGCCGTAGGGCGCGCCGGCGAGCCGCACAGCCTCGGCGACCGCGGCCCGGTCGCGGATGTGGCGGACCTGCCCGACGCCGACCGTCTCGCGCACCGGCAGGCGCAACTGAGCGAAGTCCTGGAACACGCCGGACAGCCGCGACCGCCAGCTCTCGCCGGCCAACTCGGCGAGCGGCCGGCCATCCACGGTGATCGTCCCGCCGCTCGGCTCGTAGAGACCGATCAGCAGCTTGACCAGGGTCGACTTGCCGGCGCCGTTCTCGCCGACCAGCGCGACCGTGCCGCCGGCCGGCAGGTGCAGGCTGATCCCGTGCAGCACGTCGTGGTCGGCGGAAGGGTAGCGGAACCGTACGTCATGCAGCTCGATGCCGGTGGTGAGCCGGTCGGGCGGCTCCGCGCCGGGCCGGTCGGCCTCCGCCCGGTAGCGGCGCAGCCACCAGTGATGCGAGACCGACCGGCCGGCCTCGGCCGCCGTGGTCAGACTGAGCAGCACCATCCGCAGCTGCCAGCCGAGCTGGGTGGCGAGCGATACGACCAGGACGGCCTCGCCGGTGGTGGCCCGGCCCTCGCCGATCAGGCGCGCCACCACGAGCAGCGCGGCGGCGAACCCGGCCGCATAGAGCAGCCAGGCCAGCATCTGCCAGGCGGCGCCGCGCAGCCGGGCGCCGGTCTCCCGGCGGGCGGCCGCCTCCCACAGCGCTTCCGCGTCCCGGCCGAGGGTGGCGGCGCCGTCGCCGAGCAGCACCTCCTTGGCCGGTTCCGGGGTGATGCACAGTTCGTGCAGGCGGCGTTCCCGGCGCAGCGGCTCGGTCACCTCGTCTCGGGCGGCACGCAGCAGCGAGTCGGCGCGGCGGCTCGCCGCGTACACGGCGAGGCCGAGCACCGCGAGCAGGCACAGCGCGGGGCTGACCATGGCCAGCAGCCCGACGGTGACGGCCAGGCCGGCCACGGCGACCAGGGCGTCCAGCGTGGACCACGGCATCGCAGCGATCGCCTGGGAGTCGCGGAACAGCCGGTCCCAGCGGTCGATGTACGGCCCGTGCTCCAGGTGGGTGAGCGTCGGGATCGCCGACACGTCCCGCTGGACCCGCTCGTTGAACTGGCCGCGCACCCGGCTGACCAGGAAGATCAGGAGGTTGCCGCGGATTCGGCCGACGCTCAGCGACACGCCGTAGGCGAGCGCGCCGAGCACCACGGCCCCGGCCACCACATCGGTACGCCCACCGGCGCCCCCGTCGACGAGCATGCTCTGGGCGATGCCGATCGCCGCGATCACGGCCGTCTGCCCGATCGTGATCAGCGCGAGCAGGGCGGCGGCGCGGCGGTCCGTCCGTACCGTCAGCCTGGTGATCTCCACCAGCAGCCGCGACCAGTCCCTCATCGCGCGCCCCCGTGGAAAGCTGCCGCCTGGGTGGTGAAGAACCTCGCGTAGTCGCCGCCGTAGGCCAGGAGCTCGTCGTGCGTGCCGTCCTCGGCGACGCGCCCGTCGCGCAGCAGGATGATCCGGTCGGCCGTGCGCACCGTGGCCAGCCGGTGCGAGATCAGCACGGTCGTGGTGTCCCGGACCCCGGCCACGACCTGCTCGTGAAACGCGGCCTCGGCGTGCACGTCGAGGTTGGCGGTGGGTTCGTCCAGCACGAGCAGCCGCCGCCCGCGCCCGGCGGCGTAGAGGGCACGGGCCAGAGCGACCCGCTGCCACTGGCCGCCGGACAGGTCGGTGCCGTCGGCGCCCTCGTTCCACAGTGACGCGTCCAGGTCACCGGGGAGCCCGCTCGCGCCCGCCCGGACCAGCGCGTCGCGCACGGCCGCGTCGTCGTGCGGAGGTGGGACGGCGGCGGTCACGTTGTCCCGCACGCTCGCCGGGTAGCGGACGAAGTCCTGGAAGAGGACGGTCACCGGGGGTCGCCGCACGCGGGGCCCGGAACCGTCGACGGTGACCGTGCCGGAGTCCGGCGCGTAGAGGCCGGCGAGCAGCTTGACCAGGGTGGTCTTGCCGGCGCCGTTCTCGCCGACGATCGCGACGGTCTGGCCGGGCCGCAGGGTCAGCGAGAGCCCGGCGAGGACCGGCCGGTCGCCGCCGGGATAGGTGAACACGACGTCGGTGAAACACACCTCGGGCGCGTGCCGGGCCGGTTCGGCGGGCGCCGGGCGGGCGGCGGGCGGGCTCAGCGCGGCGAGTTCGCCGGCGGCGTGCAGGCCACGCAGGCCGTACTCGATGTCGTAGGCCTCCAGGCCCATCTGGCTGATGCTCAGCACGCCGACACCGGCCAGCACGACCATGATCAGGTCGCCGGGCCCGAGCCCTCCGCGCAGCACGGCCACGGCCGGGAAACCCAGGGCGGCGGCCGCGCACAGGGTGACCACCGCGCCGACCCACCACTGGCGGCGCAGCACGCTCAGCAGGGAGCGCCAGACCGGCCCGTACGTGCGCACCGCCGCCGCCCGGAACCGCCCGCCGAAGAAGTCGCTGAGCCCGAACAGCCGCACGTCCTTGGCCGCGCCCATCACCGCCTGCGTGGCGACGTAGAACTCGTACCGCTGGCCGGCGGTGTCCGCGTCCAGCCGGTCGATGATCGCCATCCACTGCCGGCGCAGCACCGCCCGCACCGCCAGCGACACGGTCAGCAGCGCCACGGCCAGCAGCGGCGAGAACGTGGCCAGCAGCGCGGCGGCGGTCAGAGCCGACACCATCCGGAAGATCAGCGTGACCTGCCCGGTGACGGCGTTGCCGGCCGAGCGCTCCCGGGCCACGCCCATGCCGGGGTCGACCGCGCGGGCGGCCCGGTCCTGGAAGGCCGGGCTCTCCAGCACGTCGAGACCGGGCAGGGCGGCCGCGACGGCCCGCACCCGGGTGCGGATCACCCCGTCGACACGGCGAGCCGCGTACGCGTTGGTGGGCTCCAGCAACAACCAGCCCACCTGGCCGGCGAGCAGGAGCGCGACCACCAGCAGGATCGGGGGCAGCGGAGGCTGCCCGGCGGTGAGCGCGGTGACCAGCCGGCCCACCGCCCATGCCATCGCGGTCGGCACCAGGGCCTGCAGAAGCTGCAGGAGGACGAGCACGGCGGCCGTGCCGCCGCCGGCGGCCGGCAACAGGCGCAACAGGCGCAAGCGGTCGCGGATCACGAAACCCCCGTCAGGTGAACCGTCATCGATCCTTGCACAAGATCCGGCGGACGGGGTTGAGCGGCAGCACCACGGGTACCGGCCGCACATGCGTCTCACCGTCAACGGCGTCGAGCACGACCTCGACCTCGATCCGCGTACCACCGTGCTGGACGCGCTGCGCGAGCACCTGGGCCTGACCGGCGCCAAGAAGGGCTGCGACCACGGCCAGTGCGGCGCCTGCACGGTCCTGCTCGACGGGCGCCGGGTCAACAGCTGCCTGGTGCTGGCCGTCGCGCAGCAGGACACCGAGATCACCACGATCGAGGGCCTCGGGTCCGAGGCCGAACCGCATCCGGTGCAGCGCGGCTTCCTCGACCACGACGGCTTCCAGTGCGGTTACTGCACGCCGGGGCAGATCTGCTCGGCGGTCGGCATGCTCGACGAGGTGGCCCGCGGCTGGCCGAGCGCGGCCACCCAGCCCGGCGCGGGCGAGGCGGACCTGCTCAGCGACGCGGAGATCCGCGAGCGGATGAGCGGCAACCTGTGCCGGTGCGGCGCCTACCCCAACATGGTGCCGGCGATCCGGCAGGCGGCGGGCCGATGAAGACCTTCGACTACCGTACGGCCGCCGGCCTCACCGACGGGCTGGAGCCGGGCGCCGTCTTCCTGGCCGGCGGCACCAACCTGGTCGACCTGATGAAACTGGGCGTGGCCACCCCGGACGCGCTCGTCGACGTCAACCGGCTGCCGCTGAACGGGATCACCGAGCGGCCCGACGGCGGCCTGGTGATCGGCGCGACCGTCCGCAACAGCGACCTGGCCGCCGACCCGCGGGTCCGCGCCGGGTTCCCGGTGCTCAGCCAGGCGCTGCTCGCCGGGGCCTCCGGCCAGCTGCGCAACCTGGCCACCACCGGCGGGAACCTGCTGCAGCGCACCCGCTGCCGGTACTTCATGGACGCGAGCGGGCCGTGCAACAAGCGCGCCCCGGGCTCGGGCTGCCCGGCCCGCGACGGCGACCACCGCAACCTGGCGATCCTCGGCGGCTCGCCGGCGTGCGTCGCCACCCACCCGTCGGACATGGCGGTCGCGCTCGCCGCGCTCGCCGCGCTCGGCGCCGTCGTGCAAGTGGACGGGCCAGGCGGCACGCGCGGCATCCCGGTCACCGATCTGCACCGGCTGCCCGGCGCCACCCCGGAACGCGACACCGTGCTGGAACACGGTGAGCTGATCACCGCGGTGGAGGTTCCGGCGCTGCCGTACGCGGTCCGGTCCGGCTATCGCAAGGCGCGCGACCGCGCCTCGTACGCGTTCGCGGTCGGCTCGGTGGCGGCCGCCCTGGACGTGGCCGACGGCGTGGTACGGGACGTACGCCTGGCCTTCGGCGCGGTGGCGCCGAAACCGTGGCGCGCCTGGACCGCCGAGGAACAGCTGCGCGGCCGGCCCGCCACCCGCGAGACGTTCCTGGCGGCGGCGGACGCGGAACTCGCCTCGGCAGAACCGTTGCGCGACAACACGTACAAGATTGATCTGTTGCGGAACCTGACCGCCGCGGTCCTCGCGCGGCTCAGCGAGGAGGCACGATGACCGCGACGACACGCAGCGCGCTCGGCGCGCCGCTGGCGCGCCTGGAGGGGCCGCAGAAGGTCACCGGCGCCGCCCGGTACGCGGCCGAGTACCCGCAGGACGACGTGGCCTACGGCTGGATCGTGCAGTCACCGGTCCCCCGCGGCCGGCTGACCGCCGTGCTCGCCGACCCGACCGTGGAGTCGGTCGCCGTGCTCTGGCACGGCAACGCTCCGCGGCTGGCCGAGGTCGAGGATCCCGAGCTGGCCGTGCTGCAGTCCGACCGGATCAGCTACCGCGGTCAGGTGCTGGCCCTGGTGGTGGCCGACACCCTGGAGCAGGCCCGCCACGCCGCGCAGGTGCTGCGGCTCGAGATCGAGGCCGAGGAGCACGACACCGTGCTGCGCACCGACCATCCCGGGCTCTACACGCCGGAGACGGTCAACCCCGGCTTCCCGGCCGAGTCGGTGCTCGGTGACGTCGAGGCGGCTCTCGCCGCGGCGCCGGTCACCGTGGACGTCACCTATTCCACGCCGGCGCTGCACAACAACCCGATGGAGCCGCATGCCACGATCGCCCGGTGGGACGGCGACTCGCTGGTGCTGCACGACTCCAACCAGCATCCGTCGGGCGTCGCGGCGACCGTCGGCGAGGTCTTCGGCCTGCCGGCCGATCAGGTGCACGTCATCACCGAGCACGTCGGCGGCGGCTTCGGATCGAAGGGTACGGCGCGGCCGAACGCCGTGCTGGCCGCGCTCGCCGCGCGGGTGGTGGGCCGCCCGGTGAAGGTGGTCCTCCCCCGGCAGGCGATGTTCAGCATGGTGGGGCACCGCACCCCGACCGTGCAGCGGCTGCGGCTCGGCGCGGAGCCGGACGGGCGGCTGACCGCGATCGAGCACGTGGCGTACTCGCAGACCAGCCGGATCTACGAGTTCGCCGAGCAGACCGCGGTGACGACCCGGCACATGTACGCGGCGGCGAACCGGCGTACCGGTCACCGGTTGCTGCGTCTCGACATGCCGACCCCGCGCTGGATGCGGGCGCCGGGCGAGGCGCCCGGCATGCTCGGCCTGGAGTGCGCGATCGACGAGCTCGCCGAGAGGCTCGGCATGGACCCGGTCGAGCTGCGGATCCGCAACGAGCCCACCGCCGAGCCGGAGACCGGGACCGCGTTCACCACCCGCAACTACGTCGAGTGCCTGCGCCGGGGCGCCGAGCGGTTCGGCTGGGCCGGGCGGGACCCGCGGCCCCGGCAGCGGCGCGAGGGCGACTGGTGGATCGGCACCGGGGTCGCCGGCGCCACCTATCCGGCGATGGCGCAGCCCTCCACCGCGCGGGTGCGGTCCCTCGCCGACGGCACGTTCGAGGTGGCGATCGGCGCCACCGACCTGGGCACCGGCGCCCGGACCGTGCTCACCCAGATCGCCGCGGACTCCCTCGCGGTGCCGGCCGACCGGATCCGGATCCGGATCGGCGACAGCACTTTGCCGAAAGCGTCGGTGGCCGGCGGCTCCTCCGGCAGCGCCTCGTGGGGCTGGGCGGTCACCGGCGCCTGCCGCGAGCTGCTCGCGTCCGGCGCCGACGAGGCCACCTTCGACAGCACCGAGCTGGTGCAGCAGCAGGAGAAGGAGGGGCGGCACGCCTTCGGCGCCCACTTCGCCGAGGTACGCGTCGACGCGGTCACCGGCGAGGTCCGGGTGTCCCGGCTGTTCGGCATGTACGCGGCCGGCCGCATCCTGAACGCGCGCACCGCCCGCAGCCAGTTCCTCGGCGGCATGATCATGGGGATGGGCATGGCCCTGCACGAGGAGGGTGTCCTCGACCCGGCCGCCGGCGCCTGGGTCAACCACGACCTGGCCGAGTACCACATCCCCGCGCACGCCGACGTGGAGCAGATCGACGCGGAGTGGCTCGACGAGGTCGACGACCGGATCAACCCGATGGGCAGCAAGGGCATCGGCGAGATCGGCATCGTCGGCTCCCCGGCCGCGATCGTCAACGCCGTCTGGCACGCCACCGGTGTGCGGATCCGCGACCTGCCCGTCCGCTTGGACAAGCTGCTGGTTGCCGGTCGGGACGAAGCGGCGTAGACATAGATCGCCACCGTTGCCGCTTCGAGGGGAGCGCTCGATGATGCGCCGGCTCCTGCTCCTGGCCACCGCCGTGCTGGTCACCGTCGCACCGTCCGGTGCCGCCGTCGCCGCCGATCCCCCGCCGCGGTCCGGTCTGCTGCCGTTCCCCAGCGACCGGTTCACCGTGCCGGACCGGACCAGCCCCACCGGGCTGCGGGTGAACTTCGCGGCGGATGCACTGCCGGCGAACGTGGCCGGCAGGCACATCGACCCAGCCGAGTGGAACCGGCAGGACGGCTTCAGCCCGGGCACGCCGATCCTCGTCGACGTCCCCGGCCTCGACCCGGCGGCCAGCGGCATCGCACCGGTCACCGACATCGGGCGCTCGCTGGCCCCGGACGCGCCGATCCTGCTGCTGAACACGCGCACCTGGCAGCGCACCCCGCACTGGGCGGAACTCGACGCGCACGGCAGCGGGCTGCTCATCATCCGGCCGGCGGTGGCGCTGCGGGAGGCGACCCGGTACGTCGTGGTGCTGCGCGGGCTGCGCGACCGCACCGGAGCGCTGATCCCCGCGCCGGAACGGGTCTCCCGGCCGGACCTGAGGCGCGCCGGGATCACACCGCCCCACCTGTACCGCGCCTGGGACTTCACCGTCGCGAGCACACACAGCCTGACCGGGCGGGTGCTGCGGATGCGCGACGACGCCTTCGGCGCCCTCGGCCGCCGCGCGCCGGGCTTCACGGTCACCCAGGTCACCGACTACACCGCCGAGCAGGACGCCCGGATCGCGCGCCAGGTGCGCGGCACGGTCGCGGTCCCCAGCTACCTGACCGGTACGGGCGGGCCCGGCTCCCGGCTGCACTACGCCTCGCCCGCGCCCGATGCGCTGCCGGCCGCCTCGGGCCAGACGGTCGCCGCCGACTTCGTGTGCAACATCCCGCGCAGCGCGAGCGCCGCCCGGCCGGCCCACCTGTCGCTCTACGGCCACGGGCTGCTCGGATCACCCACCGAGATCAACGCCGGCAACGTGAAGCAGATGTCGCAGACGCACGGCTTCATGTTCTGCGCGACCAGCTGGATCGGCCTGTCCTCCGGTGACATCCCGTTCGTCGTGCAGACCTGGAGCGATCTGAGCACCTTCCCGGCCGTGCCGGACCGGCTGCAGCAGAGCTTCCTGAACTTTTTGTTCCTGGGCCGCGCGATGATCGCGGCCGGCGGGTTCGCCGCACATCCCGCGTTCCAGGACGCCGCGGGCCGCAGCCTGCTCGACCGGGCCGGCGGGCTGCACTACGACGGCAACAGCCAGGGCGGCATCAACGGCGGCGCGCTCACCGCGATCGCGCAGGACTGGACCCGGTCGGTGCTCGGCGTGCCGGGGATGAACTACAGCACGCTGCTGCAGCGCAGCACCGCCTTCGCGCCGTTCCAGCAGCTGATGAACCAGTCGTACCCGGACCGGGCCGACCAGCAGCTGATCTTCGCGCTGATCCAGATGCTGTGGGACCGCGGCGAGGCCAACGGTTACGCCCAGCACCTGACCAGCCGGCCGCTGCCGCGCACGCCGGCGCACCGGGTGCTGATGCACGTCGCCTTCGGCGACCAGCAGGTCTCCCCGGCCGCCGCGCAGGTGCAGGCGCGGACCATCGGCGCCCGCATCCACCGGCCCGCGCTGGCGCCCGGCTGGTCCGACGAGGTGGTGCCGTTCTGGGGCATCCGGCCGATCCCGTGGTACCCGTACCGCGGCTCCGCCCTGGTGGTGTGGAACAGCGGCGAGGCGTTCGCGCCGCCGCCCACCAACCTGGCGCCGGACGGCCCGCAGTACGGGCCGGACCCGCACGAGTTCCCGCGCGCCCAGGCGAGCGCCCAGCTGCAGAAGGCGACGTTCCTGCTCACCGGCAAGGTCATCGACGTCTGCGGCGGCGGCCCTTGCCCCTAGGCTCTCGGCTAAGGCAGCACCACGCAGCGGCGGCAGCGGGCCTCGTAGGTGTAGGTGCCGTCGTCCGGCAGCGCGGTCGACGGCGCGAGCTCGCGGATCATCGGCTTGCCGTGCTCCAGGACCTGGGTGTGGGTCGCGTCCAGGCAGCGGCACACGTCGCAGACCGCCCGCCGGTAGATCACCTTCTCCGGCGCCAGCTCGAACAGCGCCCGCACCGGGGCGAACAGCTGCCCCCGGTGGTCCAGGTCGATGCCGGCCACGACCACCTTGATCCCGGTCCGGACCGCCGCGCCGAGCACCGCGATGTCGTCGACCGTGAACATGTGGATCTCATCGACACCGATCACCTCGACGTCACCGTCGGCGGCGCCGGCCAGCGAGGTAACCTTCACCGTCTCCAGGCTGCCGCCGGACCGCGACGTCACCGCGGTGTCCCGGCCGTGGCGGGCGGACTGGTAGACGCGGTGCGGGATGCCGGCGTGCTGCAGCGGAGACAGCAGGCTGATCATCTCCAGCGACTTGCCGCCCTTCATCGGGCCGAGGATCACGGTCAGGTCCATACGCAGACCGTGCCACTGATCACCGGGCCGGTCACCGGCACCCCACCCATCCGGAGACAACTGCCACATGGATCTCACCGAAACCGTCCGGACGGCCGCCGCCGTGGTGCTCGTCGAGGGCATCAGCGACCGGATCGCCCTGGAAACGGCCGCCGTGCGCCAGGGACGCGATCTGGCGGCCGAACGGGTGGTGATCCTGCCGATCGGCGGCGCGCACGCGATCACGCGTTCTCTGGCCGAGCTGGGCCCGGTGGCCGGCCGGGTGCGCCTGGCCGGCATGTGCGACCTGCGCGAGGAGCGGATCTTCCGGCGCGACTTCTTCCTCACCGTCTGCGTCAACGACCTCGAGGAGGAACTGATCCGCGCCGCCGGCCCGGCGGCGATCGAGGCGCTCTTCGCAGCGGAGGGCGACCTGCGCCTGTTCCACCTCTTCCAGAGCCAGCCGGCCTGGCGCGGCCGCGACCTCGAAGCCCAGATCTACCGTTTCGTCCGCAGCAGCTCCCGCCGCAACCTGCGCTACGCCCGCCTGCTGGTCGAGACCGCAGCCACCCTGCCGCGCCCGCTGGACGACCTGCTCGCCTGGGCCGGCGGGCCCGTCACCTGACGATCGCCCAGACCACCTTGCCGTCCTCGGTCGGCAGCGCACCCCACGCGGATGCGGCGGCATCGACCACCCGCAGCCCTTGCCGAGGGCCGGTCCGCGCGTCGCCGGTCCGGGGCAACCGCGGGTCGCGGTCATAGACGGAGATGTGCAGGGCGGCGCGGCGGCAGCTGACGACGGCTCTGATCGCGGTGCCGGCGTGCACGACGGCGTTGACGACGAGCTCGGTGATGACCAGCAGCCCCCGGTCCCACAGGTCGGGCATACCCCAGCTGGAGCAGGCTTCGGTGACCATGGCGCGGGCGAACGGCGCCGCGGTCCCGTCCGGGATGAGGTCCAGCTGGAAGCGGTCGCCGGACGGCGGGTTCTCCGTCGCCGCCCGGTATGCCTGCGCCAGGCTGGAGAAGGCCTGCAGGTTCTTCCTCGCCCCGAGCCGGTCCGCGAGGCCGGTGTCCGGCGCGACGCACGCCATGACCCGGACCGATGGATCCATCCTCCGGCCCGCCGCCGCCGCCGTCAGCCAGATCGGCACGCTGGCGGCATGCCGATCGGCCAGGTCCGTCAGGTCGAGAATCAGGGCCGGGGGATGCTGGTTCAGGCCCTGGTGCACCGCGCTGGCCGTGACCTGGTTCAGTTGCCGATTCCAGGTGCCGTGCACCGACAGGGTGAGCGCCGACGTCTCCACGTCCAGGGCGAGGCGAACACAGCCTCCCTGACCGGCGCGGACTCGATGGCGAGCCATGCGTGGGGCGGGCACGACCGCGATCTCGGCCGGCCGGCTGAGCCATCCGCGTTCGATCTCCTCAGCCCGGCCCTGATAGCCGAGCCGTCGCAGGCAGGCGACCAGTTCGGTCGCCGCCACCACGGCGTCGTCGCCGCGCGCGTGCGCCAACCGCTCCTGGAGGTGCGCGATCCGCTGCGCCGCCTCCGCCTGCACCCGCGGAGTATGCCCTCGTGCCGCCAGGGACGAACGTTTCAGCAACGCCTCGAAGCGTTCCAGCTCCTCATCACCGTCATTCACCGGACGCACCCCCTCGCCGCTGAGATCGCTCTTTGGTGCGCCACCGGTGCAGCACACCCTCCACCGCGCGCACCGAGGTCTCCCCCAGCAGCTCGACGATCTCCTCGTGGCTGTAGCCGTCGATCAACAGCGCGACGATCGCCCGGGTGCGGGCGTCGACGCGGCGCAGGTCTTCGCGTACCTGCTGGTTTCCCACGGTGATCAGGCAGGGATCGTCGCCCCGGTCGTCCACCGGCGCGGTGATCTGCGGATCGCCGTCGTCCTGGAGACGCCATCGTCTGGCCTGGGCGCGCCGTTTGCGCATCTCGTTCGGGAAGACGGACACGCAGGTCCCCATGAAATAGGTGGCGAGGCTCGCGCCCTGCTCGACGCGCCATCCCCCACCGACCAGCGCGTCCTCCCGGAAGCGCGGCAACGCCAGCGCCACGGTCATGACGGCGAGCTCGTCGCGGGCGCCCGGGTCACGGTGCAGCTCTTCCAGCTCGGCGGCGGAGGGGTTCAGCGGGAACCCCCGTGCCGCGGTCAGCTTGAAGATGAACCCGGAGTGCAGCCAGCCCCGGAGCACCGAGAGGCCGTATCCCGCGATCTCCTCCTCGAACCGCTGATAGAGCCGGCCGGTGAAGTTCACCTTGGCGAGTTCGGCCAACAGCAGCCGGTCGGCTTCCCGGCGTAGTCGCGTCTCGTCCAACCCGACCGGTCCGGGTTGCACCGCAGCCGCGTGCGCCGAGCCCGTAGGCCCTTCGCCCACCATCACCGCCGCCCTTCCCGGGGTCGTCGTGTCCGTCTTACGGCAGCCTCCTAGGTGCTCGCCCCGGGCCCGCCCCACGGCTCAGGATCCGGGTTCCCCCGAACGTGGTGACGGACGTGGGGTCCACCTCCGCGGCCCACCTAGGAGCGGTGTCCGTTCACGACGCCACACGGAGGTCGCCCATGAAACCGGATCCGCTACTGACGGTGCGTACCGCTGTCGTTCTGCTGCTGGCGCTGGTCGTCGGGGTGCTCGCCGGCGCGCTCTCCTACCTGACCGACGGCTCGGTGCCGGCGGCGGTGCTGTGGGGCGGCGGCGCGGCCGGCGCCGCTCTCATGCTGTTCCACACGCTCATCGCTGCGCGATGAAGCACGCCGGCACGCTGTACGATCGGGCGCGCAGAAAATGTCGATGGGGCCGAGTACCGGCGAACGCCCGACGAAGGAGACGACCCGATGTACCGGCCCGTGCCCGCGCAGGTCGACCTGCCCGCCCTCGACCACGAGGTGCTGCGTTTCTGGCAGGCGAACGACGTGTTCGCCCGCAGCCTCGAACAGACCGAGGGCCGCCCCGACTGGATCTTCTATGAGGGGCCGCCCACGGCGAACGGCATGCCGGGCACCCACCACATCGAGGCGCGCGTCTTCAAGGACGTCTTCCCGCGCTATCAGACGATGAAGGGCTTCCACGTGCCGCGGAAGGCCGGGTGGGACTGTCACGGTCTGCCGGTCGAGCTGGCGGTGGAGAAAGAGCTCGGCTTCGCCGGAAAACAGGACATCGAGGCGTACGGGATAGCGGCCTTCAACGCGAAGTGCCGTGAGTCGGTGACCCGGCACACCGACGCGTTCGCCCAGCTGACCGAGCGCATGGGCTACTGGGTCGACATGGACGACGCCTACCGGACCATGGACCCGGCGTACGTCGAGTCGGTCTGGTGGTCGCTGAAGCAGATCTTCGACAAGGGCCTGCTGGTCGAGGACTTCCGGGTGGCGCCGTGGTGCCCGCGGGACCAGACCGCCCTGTCGGACCACGAGCTGGCGCAGGGCTACGAGAACGACACCGACCCGTCGGTGTACGTGCGGCTCCCGCTGGTCTCCGGCCCGCTCGCCGGGCAGGCGTCGCTGCTGGTGTGGACGACCACGCCGTGGACGCTGGTGTCGAACACCGCGGTGGCCGTGCACCCCGACGTCACCTACGTGGTGGCGACCGACGGCACCGAGCAGCTGGTGGTCGCCGAGGCGCTGGTGGAGCAGGCGCTCGGCGAGGGCTGGACGCCGACCGGGCACGCCTTCACCGGCAAACAGCTGGAGCGCTGGGCGTACCGGCCGCCGTTCGAGCTGGTCGAGGTGCCGGGCGCGCACATCGTCATCCTGGCCGGTTACGTCACCACCGACAGCGGCACGGGCCTGGTGCACCAGTCGCCCGCGTTCGGCGCCGACGACCTGGCCAGCTGCCGCGCGTACGGTCTGCCGATGGTCAACCCGATCCGGCCGGACGGCACGTTCGCGCCGGAGGTCGGCCTGGTCGGCGGGAAGTTCTTCAAGGACGCCGACGCCACCCTGGTGGCCGACCTGCGTGAGCGCGGCCTGCTGCTGCGCGAGCGGGCGTACGAGCACAGCTACCCGCACTGCTGGCGCTGCCACACGCCGCTGATCTACTACGCCCAGCCGTCCTGGTACGTGCGGACCACCGCGATCCGCGACGAGCTGCTGCGCGAGAACGAGCGCACCAACTGGCAGCCCGAGACGATCAAGCACGGCCGGTACGGCGACTGGCTGGTCAACAACGTCGACTGGGCGCTGTCGCGGTCGCGTTACTGGGGCACCCCGCTGCCGATCTGGCGCTGCCCGGAGAACCACCTGACCTGCGTCGGTTCCCTGGCCGAGCTGGGCGAGCTGGCCGGGCGGGACCTGTCCGCGCTGGACCCGCACCGCCCGTTCGTCGACGACGTCACGCTGACCTGCCACTGCGGCGCGACCGCGCACCGGGTCCCCGAGGTCATCGACGCCTGGTACGACTCCGGCGCCATGCCGTTCGCCCAGTTCGGCTACCCGCACCGCAACAGGGAACTGTTCGAGCGCAGCTATCCGGCCCAGTTCATCTGCGAGGCGATCGACCAGACCCGCGGCTGGTTCTACACCCTGATGACGGTCGGCACGCTGGTGTTCGGCCGCTCGGCGTACGAGAACGTGGTCTGTCTCGGTCACATCCTGGCCGAGGACGGCCGCAAGATGTCCAAGCACCTGGGCAACATCCTGGAGCCGATCCCGCTGCTGGAGCAGCACGGCGCCGACGCGGTGCGCTGGTACATGGCCGCGGCCGGGTCGCCCTGGTCAGCGCGGCGGGTCGGGCACGCCACCCTGCAGGAGGTGGTCCGCAAGACCCTGCTGACGTACTGGAACACCGTCGCTTTCCAGGCGCTCTACGGCCGTACCGGAAATTGGGCGCCGTCGGCGTCGGACCCGGCGCCGGCCGACCGGCCGGTGCTGGACCGCTGGGTGCTCTCCGAGCTCAACCTGCTGATCGGGCGGGTCGACGCGGCCATGGCCGCGTTCGACACGCAGGAGGCCGGCCGGCAGCTCGCCGCCTTCATCGACGATCTTTCCAATTGGTACGTGCGCCGCAGCCGCCGCCGGTTCTGGCGTGGTGACCCGGCCGCGCTGGCCACCCTGCACGAGGCGCTGCGCACGGTCACCCTGCTGCTGGCGCCGATCATCCCGTTCGTCACCGAGCGGGTGTGGCAGGACCTGGTCGTCGCGGTCGACCCGGCGGCCGCGCCGTCGGTGCACCTGGCCGGCTATCCGCAGGTGGACGAGTCGCTGATCGATTCCGGTCTGGGCGCCCAGGTGGAGCTGACCCGGCGGCTGGTCGAGCTGGGCCGCACCGCGCGCGCCGAGTCCGGCGTCAAGATCCGTCAGCCGCTGTCCCGGTCGCTCGCCTCGGCGCACGGTTTCGCCGACCTGGACCCGCAACTGGTCGCCGAGATCGCGGCCGAGCTGAACGTCGCCGCGGTGCTGCCGGTCAGCGAGTCCGACGAGTCACTGGTCGACACCACCGCCAAGGCCAACTTCCGTACGCTGGGCAAACGCTTCGGCAAGCAGGTGCAGGCGGTGGCCAGGGCGATCGCGGCCGCGGACGCCGCCGCGCTCAAGCGCGACCTGGCCGCGGGGTCGGCCGTGGTGACCGTCGACGGTGAGCCGATCAGCCTGACCGCCGACGAGGTGGTGATCACCGAGACGCCGCGGCAGGGCTGGGCGGTCGCGTCGGAGGCCGGGGCGAGCCTGGCGCTCGACCTGCACCTGACGCCACAGCTGCGGCGGGCCGGGCTGGCCCGGGAGGCGATCCGGCTGATCCAGGAGGCCCGCAAGGCCAGCGGTCTGGAGGTGTCCGACCGGGTGGCGCTGCGTTACCGGTCGGCGGACGGCGAGGTCACGGCCGCCCTCGCCGAGCACGCCGACCTGGTGGCCGACGAGGTCCTGGCGACCGACTTCGCGGCCGGGGAGCCGGACTGGACCTCGCCGGCACACGAGGACGCCGGGCTGAGCCTCACCTTCTGGCTACGCAAGGCGGAGTGAGCTCAGCGCCGCAACCCGTCCCAGAAACGGCGGGCACGGATCATCTCGCCGAGCGACCCGTAGAGCTCCTGCAGCACGGCGACGTCGGCCGCGGTCCAGTCCCGGACCTGGCCCGGCGCGCCCGGGTCGATCGGCACGCCGCGGGCGAGCAGGGCGGAGACCGCCTGGACGAAACGGCGCGCGGCGGCAACATACGCCGCCCGCGCCAACGGTTCTTCACGTTCCGGCCTGGTGGTGCCCATGCCGCGATCGTACGCATGTTCGACACCGAAGTCGATCATGGTCACGATTCGGCGGGCAGGCTGTCCATGAACGAGCTGACCGAGAAGACCGCGTTGCCGGGACCGGCCGGGCCGTAACCGGGCGGGCTGGACAGGCCGTACTCGTCCATGGTCGCCCGGTACGTCTCCAGCAGGCGGATGTGGTACTCCAGCGGCGCGCCGTTCGGGTTGGTCCGGCCCAGCGGCGTCGTCGGCTCCGGGCACCACGTGGTGAACCGCGGGGTGATGCCGCGCGACATGAAGTAGTGCAGACCCTCGGCGGTCGAGTCGATGGCCTCGTCCACGGTGCGGAACCCGAACGGTTCGGCCATCTCGATGCCGGCGACGAAGTTGGGGATCACGTTGCGCGGCCCGAAGATCTCCGCGGAGTCGAGGATGCGGCGGTGCCACTCCTCGCGGCCCACATAGCGCTCCTTGCCCGGGCAGTACAGCTCGAAGAGCCGCTTGTCCCACACCTCGTAGTTGGGGTGGTAGATCCGGATCCCGTAGTCGTGGAACCGCTGCACGTCGGCCCGGGGCAGCGCCTGGGCGACCACCTTGCCGATCCACCGGCCCGGGAACCGCTCCTCGATCGCCTGCGCGTACTGGCCGTAGAAGTCGGCCTCGGCCTTCCCGCCGACGTGCGAGGTGACGCTGCCGCCGGTCAGCGTGTACGCCTTCGACGCCTGGAGCGTGTCGTGCTTGTCGATGATCGCGAGGGCTTCCAGGACCTCGTCGATCGGCTTCACCCCGGTGTACGGCCGGCCGGCCGCCTTGTGCTGGCGCCAGTTGTGGTTGATGTCGCAGTACTGGCACTCCTCCTTGGCGCCGAAGTACTGGCAGACCCGGAAGACGGTCAGGTAGACGAGGTAGCCCCACTGGATCGTCGGGGCGACCTCCATCACCTGCTTGCCGTTGGCGAGGGTGTGCCGGTAGTAGTCCGGCATCGGCGGCAGCCCCACCTCGGCGATGGCCCGGCCGTCGAGGAAGAGCATCAGCCGCCCGTCCGCGTCCGGCTTCACCCGGTACGGCGAGTCCGGGTTGGTGCGCACCGACACGACCGTACGCCGCAGGTCGTAGGGCCCGCCGGTGAGCACGATCTCCTCCGGCGGCCGCCGCAGCGCGGCGGCGCCGAGCTCCGGCAGCGTCCGGTGGTCGAACGAGAAGATGAAGTACGACTTCGGCTTGACCTCGCCGTTCTCGTTGTCGGTCAGTGCCGCGTCGTCGAAGGCGAGCCCGCCCCGCAGCAGGTCCTCCTTGATGACCGCCTCGCGCGGCACGTGCGGGAAGCGGGCCATCAGGTCTTCGACGAGATCGGTACGCGACTCCATGCGTCCTCCTGTCAGCTGCTCACCGGGCGGTGGCCGCCTGGTACGTCATACCCATCCCATGCCATCACATCAGCGCGCCGTCACCGGGCTCCGGGCGAGAGACGTTCGCGACAACCTCGAGCTCTTCCGGCCGGGAATAGGGTGCGCCGCGTGTCCGGTGCCGCCAGGCCGGCGTGCCCGCCCGCTCCTACTCGTAGATCAGATCCATCGAGTCGGTGCGGCCGGACCAGGTCAGGGTGAGCCGCCAGCAGCCCGCGCGGGGCAGGTCGACGATCGACGGGCCCGGCCCGCCCGGCACGGTCCGCGCAGCCCGGACGTCGGTGCCGTCCAGCACGCCGGCGATCTCCAGCTGGGCGGGGGTGTCGACCGGCTGCCGGGACACCCAGAGGATCTTGTTGTTGCGGCCCTCGGCCGGCGGGCTGCTCAGCGGCGCGCCGAACAGGATGGCGGCGATCTCACCGCGGTCGCCGAGCACGTGCTCGATGCCCGCGCCGTCCCCGGAGAAGCCGGCCCGCGCCCATTCCGGCAGCGGGCCGGTGCTGACCGGCGAGCCGCAGGGCGGGGCCGAGGCCACCGGGTCCGGTTGGCCGTCGGTCGCGGTGCATCCGGCGAGCAGCAGGGCAGCGACGATGGCGGTGGGCCTCCTCATGCTCTTTCGACACCGCCGGGGCGGGCCAGGTTCCCGCCGGGCCGGCCTTAGCCCGGCTGTACCTGCGGCAGGTCTCGCGTGCCGCCGAGGATCAGTGACAGCCGCACCGGCATGGTCACGCCCGCCTGGTCCAGCTCCTGGCGCAATGTCGTGCTGTCGGCCGCCGGCGGCGGCCCGGCCGCCACCACCTGCAGAATTCCCTGCTGGACGCTGACGTCGACGACGCTCCAGGCCTGCGCCTGGGCCCAGCTTTCCGTCACCGGCCGGGCGGCCGAGACGGCCGCCTGCGCCCGGAACGCCTGGACACTGCCGATCGTCAGCGGCACGGCCACCAGGACCACGGCCACCCCGACGACGATCACGGTACGGGCGCGCAGCTGCCCGACCGGCCGGCCGACGGCGACGGCTGCCGCCCGTACCCGGTAGCCCAGCAGCACCCCGGTCGACGTCGCGACGATCGCAGCGACGTTCGTGGCGAACAGCAGAAACGCCCCCGCCGCCTGACCCGGCGCCCCCGACTCCAGGGTCAGCCCGACCACGGCCAGCGGCGGCACCAGCGAGATCGCGATCGCCACCCCCGGCAGCGTGTCGGAGACATCTGACCGCACCAGGGCGAAGGCGCCGACCGCCCCGGTCGCGAGCGCCGACACCAGGTCGATGAGCTCGGGATCCACCCGCGACGCCACCTGCGAGTTGGTGTCCGCCACGATCGGCCCCGGGACGAGCAGTCCCACCAGATAGCCGATCCCCACCACGAGCGCCGCACCGGCAACGACCAGCAGCGTGCTCGCCACCACATGCCGGCGATCCGCAAGCACCAGCCCATACGCGGTACCCAGGATCGGCGTCATCAACGGCGCGACGATCATCGCGCCGATCACGGTCGCGTCGGAGTCCGCCACCACACCCGCGGTGGCGATGACCGCCGCAAGCACGAGCAGCACCCAGAACGCCGACCGCTGCCGGGGCGTGTCGAGGAAGAGCCGCCCGACCATCCGGTCCAGGTCGGACTCGGTCACGCTCGCGCTTGCCCCCACCATGGCTGCGAGCGTCCCCCGGCCCCGGCCGCGCTGTCCTCATCCGCCGCGAATGACGCGACGTCGATCACTAGCCGTTGTTTCCCCGTTGCGGACGGGCAACAGGATCCGCATGACGCCCGGCAGCGAGATCACCGACGCCCTCATCGCCGTTCTCTTCTTCGCCTCGCTGGTGCCGCTGCTGGCCCTGCCGTGGATCCATCATCAATACCGCCGGTTCGGCCGGCTGCGCGGCTGGTCCGCGGTCCTGGCCGCGCTGGAGGTCCTCTACCTGTGCGGTTTGGTGGCCTACACCCTGTTCCCGCTGCCCTCCGACATCGTCGAAGTCTGCGCCCGCCACAACCTGAACCCGCTGAACGACCTGGCCGCCAGCCGCTCCGCGATCCTGCAGGTTGCGCTGAACGTCCTGCTGTTCATGCCGCTGGGCTACCTGCTGCGCTACCGCTTCCGCCGCACCCTGCTGGTCTCGACGGCGATAGGCCTGGCTGTCTCCCTGCTCATCGAGACCACCCAGGGCACCGCCATCTTCGGCATCTACCCCTGCCCCTACCGCGTCGCCGACACCGGCGACCTCATCACCAACACTTTCGGTACGGTCGCCGGCTGGCTCCTCGCGGCCGCAACCGCCCGCCTGCTCCCGGCCCCCGAGCCGGTCCCCCTGACCCACCCGGACCCGGCCGGGCTGCCCCGCCGGGCATTCGCCGTGCTGGCCGACTTCCTGATCGCCTACCTGTTCAGCACCGCCGTGCTCGTGGTCCTGCTGCTGGCCGGGTTGCAGGCCGGCCCGATGAGGTTCGTGGTCTCCGTGCTGGTCTACGCGGTCAGCACGCTGGCCGTCCCGCTCTACCGGGCCGACCACGCCACACTCGGCCAGGCCACGTTCTACCTGACGCTGTCCTCCCCCAGCCCAGCGCGAGCGGTGTGGCTGCGCTACCTGCTCTGGTGGCTCCCGGTGTCGATCCTCCAGAACACCGGCTACACCAGCTTGGTCTTGCTGGCCGCGATCATCCTCGGGCTGTCCGCGCGCTTGCGCCAAGACCGGCGCACGCTGCTCGACCGCGCCGCCGGTAGCAGCACGATCAGCCGCTGCGTCCAAACAGCCGCCAGGGTTCCCTGAACGCCGGCCCTCATGCGTCCGCGCAACGGGGCCGACCGGGGAGGCTCGACGCCACCACCGCATGTGGTCACCACGACCACATGCGGTGCCGCCGCCTCACGGACCTGCTCAGCGGACAGCAAGCAGGCCGCAATCGCAAGAGAACCGATCCCGGAGCCGGTCAGGACTCCTGTTCGGGAAGGCGCGAGTTGAAAACAGGCGCCCTATCGGGGTAAGGGAAATCTTCGGGAAAAGCAGGAACGACCCACTCACGACTCAGCACAGAGACAAGGAATTGAGCCAGCCCACTTTCGTACAGGTACCATTCGTCGAAGTCTCTAGCACCATTAACGCCAATTCGCCATCGATCCGGGGAGGCCCCGGGTTCACGCACCCAGTACACCGTGTCGCCATTGTCAGTACCGGCTATCGCCAGCAGCTGATCGATCGGCACAGGCAGCGCTTCACCGCTATCCGCATAACTCCGCAACGAATCCGCACCTTCGGCAATAGCGTGTGTCAGCTCCGAGTACTGAGACGAAGAATTGGGCTGAAACACCACAAGGAAGTCATCAAAGGTTCCTGGCCCATATAAGTTGACCAGCTCCTTGTAGTCCTCGGGAAGAGGAAATCCGAGAGTGCGCTCGACCTCGTCCCAATCCGGCAAGTCTACTTGTGAACGTGGGGGCGGAGGCGGAACAAGCGCCACCAGCCGCTCAACGAACTCGTTCAACCAACTCACGCCCCAACTCGCTCGTCACTTTCCACCAGGATTGACCAGGCTCACATCCAGCTCGAACCCCTTGTTCCCATACGCCTGAACACGGAGCCCGCGCGGCGCTTTCTTACCTGGTGTGTATATCGCCGTGACAGTGTACTGGACTATCTCCTTCTCCGCGTTGACATGGTCATAGATCATCTTCTCGATCTGGTCCCGCATGAACGGGCTATTCAGAGGCTTTTGCTGGAGCGTAACAATGTTATGCCTCTTTGCGTGCCCCGTTCCCACGCCACCGAGTTTGTTGCCTAGGAGGTGACCACGAGCCTCGTTGTGGTCCCTTCCGTTTCCACTCCATCCCGGCGGTTCCCAGTCTCGTGCAGCCGGGGTGCCCTTCGGGATACTGCCGGGGTGCAGCGTCGTCGACGCGAATGTCGCACGGCCCTGGTCGTCCAAAGCGCCATAGCGCGTTGTCCACCCGGTGCCGTCGGGCGTCGACACCTCGTGGTCGTACTGATCCTCGCCACAGTTGTGAACGAGAACCGGTTCGTTGCCGGCGATGACGAAGTAGGTGTGGATGTCGGCGACCGTGAGGTCACGCATCACCTCCGCCCCGGCGAAGTTGCGGACAGCGGTGACGTACTGGAGCTGTCCGTCCGGCCCCACCAGGGTTGAGATGCCTGGCTTGAGGTCGGCTGCGTTGACCCATTCGCCGGTGGTGGCGTCCCAGAAGGGGTGGTGTGCCGTGGTCTCGAGAACCGACGACTCGGTCGGTCCGCGGGTACTGCGGTCGCCCTTGCCCTCGTTGACGGTTCGCTTGGCCTCGTCGGCCGGCTTGTTCGAGACGGTGACGTCGGTCAGTTCGAGGTCGCGGTTGGAGTGGAGCAGGGTGACCTGCCGCGCGCCCTGCTCGCCGGTGACCGGGTCCTTGGCCATGACCTCGTCGCCGAGGTTGATCTCGGAGATCGGCCGGGTGGTGCCGTCGGCCATCAGCACCCGCGTCGACGGGTCGAAGCTGTGCTTCTTCCCAGTCATTGACAGCGGCGGCGTGTACGGGCACGACCCTTCGCCCTCAGGTTCGGGGCGTTGGTCGGTGTCGCGCTCGCGGTTCTCCTCCCGCTCCTTACGGTCCTTCCGCTCTTCCTTCTGCTTGGACGGCTTGGTGTCCTTCGGCTTCTCCTGCTGCTTCGGCTTCGGGTTCGCCTTCGGCTTCTGCGCCGGCTTGGACGGCTTCGGCTTCGGCTGCGGCTTCGCCTTGGGCTTGGGCTTCTTCTTTGTCGGCGGCTTCTTCTTCTTTTTCGGCGGCTTGGGCTTCTTCGGCTTCTTCTGCATCAGATCCGTCAGGTGCTTACGCGCCTGCTGAATCATGTTCTGCGCCGTGCGCATCGCCGTGCGCGCGCCGTCGACGATCCGTTGCCACATCCGATAGCCGGCGAAGGCGTTCTGGACGGCGTTCCAGATCTGCTTGCCCATCTTGATGGCCTTGACGAAACCGACCGCACTACTGGCCAGATCCGCACAGTCCATCAGGCTGCCGCCGATACAACCCACCAGCGCCGTGTAACCGATCAGGTCCAGCAGCAGGCTGACACCAACCTGCAGCAGGATGTCGTACAGCGACGTCTGGCTCTCCCGCTCGGCCCGCGCGAACTCGGCCTCCTGACGGGCGATCTCGGCGCTAGCGGCCTGCATCCCGCGTTCGCGGGCCTCCATCGCCTGGTTGTACTGCGACAACGCCGCCTGGTACTTCTTCAGCGCGCACGCGTAGTCGTACTCGCCGCACTTCCCGTCCACCGCGTTACCGGTGGTGTCGGTGTTGCCCAGCGGGTCACCCTCGGCGTAGGCGAACCGGTTGGCCGCGCCGGATGCCGGGGTGGGGCTGTTGGTCGCGGTGTCTCGGGTGTCGAAGGCGCCGGTCTCCGGGTCGTACCAGCGCGACCACATGTTGACCTTGCCGGTGCCCTGGTCGGTCCACTCCTGCTGGTAACCCAGCTTGCCGACCATGCCGCCACTGGCGAGGATCTTGCCCCACGGGTCGTAGGACACCGACCCGGTCAACGTCGTCCCGGTCGCCGTGAACTCGCCGACCACGTCGGTGTGGATGTCGGTCCACGCCAGCCGCTGGTTGGCACCCGACTTCACCCCGACCAGATCATTGGTGATGTCGCGGACGTAGGTGTTGGTGCCGTCGGCGGCCAGGTCGTTACCGAGACCCGTGTAGGCGAAGCCGGACTGGATGACCCGGCCCAGGCCGTCGTAGCTGTAGTTCGACTGCGTACCGGTCTTGGTGCCCTGCGAGATGACCTGGTTGAACGCGTCGGTGACCGTGTTGGTCGTGACCCCGTTCGTCGTGCTAGACACCAGGGTGCCGCGCGCGGAGTACTGATACGACGTGCCGGCCGAATCCGACAGCAGCTGATTGCGTTCGTCGTACGTGAACGTCTTCGAGCCGGCCTGGACCCGGTTGCCGGACTTGTCGTAGGCGTACACCACCGGCGTGACGCCGTTGTCCCAGCCGGTCAGGCGACCGGCGAAGTCGTACGTGTAGGAGTTGGTCGACGCCCCGTTGAAGCCCGTGGTGGTCTTCTTCGTCAGGTTGTCGGTCAGATCCCACTCATACGCAATCTTCGCCACGCTCGCACCAGCCGACGTGGTCATCTCGTCGCTGGTCAACTGGCTCAGATCGTTAAAGCCGAAGGTCCGCTTGTTCCCACCGGCATACGAGATCGTCTTGACCCGCGACAGGTCGTCATAACCGTAGGACAGGTTCGTCCCCGCGTCCGTGTTGATCAGCGTCGACAGCCGGCCCAGACCGTCGTAGGTGTAGGCCGTCGCCCCCGCCGCGTCGGTGCGCTCCGTGAGCGCGCCGTCGGCGTTGTACTTGTACGACGAGTTGCCCGAGACACCGGCGATCGCGGTGACCAGACCACGGTCGTCGTAGGTCACCGTGTTCTCACCCGCGGCGCCGGTGAACGAGGTGATCCGCCCGGTCAAGTCGTAGTCGAACAACCGGTCCTTGGTGACCGCCTGCGCACCCGTACCGGAACTCTTGGTCAGCCGGCCCATCTCGTCGTACTCCGAGCTGACCGACACCCCGCCCGGCGAATCCATCCGGACCATCCGGCCACCCGCGTCATAGGACATGGAGAACGTGCGGTCCGCCAGCGCCGGGGTCTTGGTGGTCGCCGGTTCGATCTGCGAGGCGACCAGGCCCCACGGGTTGTAGGTAGTGATGAACTTGTTGCCCCGACCATCGGTGAACCGGGTCTGCTGACCCGCCAAGTCGTACCCGAAGGACGTGACGATCGCGTCCGAGCCGCTGATCGGCTCCTTCTGCGACACCAACTGACCCAGAGCGTCGAAGGCGAATTCCCGCTTCACCCCACGGGCATCCGTCGATGAGATCGGGTTACCCGCCCGGTCGTACTCCTGCGAACTCGACCGCAGCAGCACGCCCGCCGCCGAATAGTCGGCCGAGCCAACCGTGCGACCGGCGAAGTCGTAGGTCACCGTGGAGTACGAACCGTCCGGCGCGGTGGCCTTGATCGGGCGGCCGAGCGGGTCATACGTCGTCGTGCTGGTCTTGTTGTTCGCGTCCGTGACGGTGGTCTGCTCGCCGGCCCGGTTGTAGCCGAACCGGGTAACCACCCCAGCCGCCGACTTCACCTGCGTCGGCCACGGGCTCGCCCCGTTGGTCCCGTACGTGTACTCGGTGGTGTGCACCTGGCTCGTCTGCCGCACCGCCTGCGACGTGGTCAGCGTCCGGCCCAGGTAGTCGTAGGTCGCGCTCGCCACCGCCCCGTTCGGGTCAGTGTGCTTGAGCAACTCACCGTTCGCGTTGTACTCGTACTGCGTGATCCCGGTGTCCGGCGCGATCACCTTGGTGGTGCGGCCGAACAGGTCGTACTCGTACGACGTCTTCTTGTTCAGCGGGTCGGTGGTCGACTTGACCTGGCCCACCGCGTTGTACTCCGCGATCGTGACCGGCGTGATCGCCGTGTCCGATCCCGGCGGGGTGTACTTGGGCAGCTCGGTCTGCACGATCTGACCGACCGCGTCGTAGCGGGCGATCGTCGTGTTGCCGTTCGGATCCTGCTGATGCGTCGCCTCGCCGAAGGTGTTGTAACCCACCCGCGACACCGACACCGCACTGACCGGGTTGCCCTCACCAACCACGGTGTTCACCGCCGGCGACGTGGTCCGCACCGCCCGGCCGACCTCATCGTTCGCCACCGTCGTGGTGTTGCCGTTCGGGTCCGTCACCGAAGTGACCGAACCGTCCTTCGTGAGGGTGTAGCTGGTCCGGGTCACCGTCGCGGTCGCCGCCGGCGCCGCACCCGAGAGCACCTGCCCGATCTCCGCGCTGGAGAGCACCTTCTGGTACGCCTGCACGTCATCGATCTGACCGGAGAAGAACCCGCTGTCGACGTTCTGCGCACCGACCAACAGCCCGGTCGCCAGGTTGTTGAACGGCCGCGTCCCCGTCACCGACGCCGACTCGCTGCCGCCGACGTAAATCTTCACCGCCCGGCTGCCCGGATCCACCGTGACCGCCAGGTGCGTCCACACCCCCGCCGTCGCCTTCACCGTGGTCGTCGCCGACTCCCACGACACGGTCCCGTCCGGGTTACGCACCGCCAGCGTCGCCTGCCACGCATCAGAAGCCTTGTGGTACAGCAACTTCAGCGCCGAACTGCCGATGTCACCCGACATCGACGCCACGAACCGGTCAGCGTCCTTGTTGTCCAGCTTCGCCCACGCGGCCAGCGTGTACGGGCGGCTGCTGTCCACCACCGGAAGGTTGGTCGCAATCGAACCGGCCGTGCCGTTGAACGACGCCGCACCGCCACGCTCGGTCGACCACGTCACCGGACCCGCCACCGCGCCCGGACCGTTACCAGCCGCGTCCACGGTCTTGGTGCCCGAACTCTGGTCCATCCGCCAGCGCAACACCGGCGTCAACCCGGCCGAGTTGTACGTCGTCTGCGCCAACGCCCGCCCGAGCCGGTCGTACATCGTCTCCGAGAACCCGTACTGCGTCGACGCCTGCCGCACCGTCGTGGACAGCACCTCGTCATTGACCGAATAGCTGTAATCCGTCGTCCGCGGGCTCTCCCCCGTCCAATACGGGTTCGACGGATCAAACGTCGCCGACGTGTTCCGCCCGGCATTGTCATAGTTGCGAGTGGTGATCGCCCCGTTGTTGTTCGTCCACTGAATCGTCTGATTACCGGCCGCGTCGTACTGATTCTTCTCCATCACGAACGACTGGCCCTTGCCGTCCAGACGCGTCACCGTCGACAGCAGATTGTTGTCCGTGTACGTGTACTCGGTCGTCCACCCCATCGCATCGGTCGTCGACGCCAACCGGCCCGCGTCGTCGTACGCCATCGACTGCACCCGCACCGCGTTCGCGTCACCGCGAGTCTTCTCCGCATACGTCGCCAGCTCGTTGCCCAGGCCGTCGTACTCGGTGCGCACCGCCGTGCCATCCGGGTGAATCTCCCGGCTCACCCGGCCATACGCGTCGTACTCGTACTCCGTCCGGTTACCCAGCTGATCGATCTCGAACTTACGGCGGCCGAAGTCGTCGTACTCGTACGACACCGCCCGGCTCGCGTCGCCACCGGTCGCGTCCGACACCGACTCCGAGGTCAGCTGGCCATCCACGTTGTACGACAGGGTCGTCACCGGGGTGTGCACCGCGCCCGTGACCGCGTTCGTCACCGCCGGGTCCGTCACCGTCACGACCCGGTCCAGGCGGTCGTGGGTGAACGACGTGGTCGCGGCCGGCTGACCGTTGACCACCTCGATCTCCTTGGTGGTCCGCCCCAGGCCGTCGTACTCGTACCGGGTCACCATCCCGGCCGGGTCGGTCACCTCGGCGATGTCACCGCTGGCGTTGTACAGAATCGTCTGCACCCCACCACCCGGCTTGACCACCCGCCACGGCAACCCCGCCGGCGGCGTCGCACCGGCATACCCACCCTGCGCACTGCCGGTGGTGTACGCGATCGTCGTCACCCGGCCCAGCGGATCGGTCGCGCTGGTCCGGTTCCCCAGATCGTCGTACGTGTACGTCGTCAGGTACGTGTTATCCGAAGCCGACGACGAACCCGGCCCCCGCTGCGTCATCAACCGGTCGTTCTTCGGGCTGTACGCCGGATTCTCGCTGGTCGCGTCCGGGAAGTAGCTCGAATAGCTGGTCGAGCACAGGTTCGCCGACCGATCCTGACAGTTCGTGATCGACACGACGTTGCCCCGCACGTCATGCTCGTTGATCACCATGTTGCCCAGCGGGTCAGTGACCGTACGCAGATAGCCCTTACTGCTGTAGCCGTACCGCGTCGTCTTACCCCGCGGGTCGACGTCAGCGACCTTCCGGCCGTACATCAGGTCGTAGAACGTCTCGGTCTTGTGCGGGCCGTTGACCACGTACTTGATCTCGCCGGCCGACTCCGCCCGGGCGGCGTCGCGGGACTTGAACTGGTACGCCGCCTGGTTCGCGTCGAGGACCGTGGTGTAGAACGCGACCTCGGCGATGCCGCCCTTGAAGAACCCGGTCGTCGTGTTCGACGAGATCGGGTCGGAGGTCTTGGTGAACATGGCTCCGCCGCCGAGGCGGTACTCCGGCTTGACGGCCGGCAGCGTCGGGGCGATCGAGCCGGTCGACGAGACCTTCACGCCGTCGACGTACAGCGTCTGGGTGCTGCCGGACGTGGTGAGCACGGCGTTGTGCCACTTGCCGTCGTTCACCGGCTTGGCGCTGGACAGGCCCAGCGACAACATCCGGTCCGGGACCGCGGAGCACGTGCCGAGCACCACGTCGGCGCCGTCGACCGGCTCCCGGGTCTCCTTCATGGCCGACGGGGTGAGGCACAGGTTGGAGTTCGGGTTCTTGAAGAGGCCGCCGCTGCCCAGCTGCCACTTCTGCGCCGCGCCGTTGTTGCACGTCCACAGCTGGATCTTGGTCTTCTGCGCGGTGCCACTGCCGTTGACGTCCAGGCACTTGCCGAAGGCCCGGACAGTGCTGGTGTTGTCGGTGTTCTTGTAGACGGTCCAGTTCTGCGCGGCGGTGCCGTTGCAGGTCCACGCCTGGATGGGCGTGCCGTCGGCCGTGGCGCTGCCCTGCACGTCGAGGCACTTGCCGCCGAAGTTGCGCCAGGTGAACGTGCCGTTCGGGATGGTCGACGGGGTCAGCGCCTGCAGCTTGCCGTCGCCGATCCACATGGTCGGCAGGATCGGCCGGCCGGTGCTGCCGGTACCCGGCTTCTCACCGAGGATGATGCCGTCGGTCGTGGTGTTGAACCACAGCGAGACCGAGCCGTTGCCGGCGGGTGTCGCCTCCGGAGGCAGCGTCACGTACGACGAGGTGCCGTCGAAGGACCCCGCTGTCGTGCCGCCCCCGAACGGGCCGGCCAGGGTGCCGAGCCCGACGTTGCTGTAGGTGGCGGTGTTGCCGTTGACCTGGTTCACCGCCGAGATGGCGCCGGTCTCGGCCATCCGCCAGTAGTTGGACGGCGCCCCGCTCAGGACCGCGCTCTCGTGCACCTTCGTGGTCTTGGTGATCGCCGGCGCCGCCGGGTTCCACACAGTGCCGTTGCCGTCGGTCAGCTGCTTGACCCGGCCGGTCGCGGTGTCGTACGTGACCACCGCGGTGGCCTTCGTCGACGGCCGCACCACGCGGGTGAGCTGGCTGATCGGCTCGCGGGCGGCCCAGACGTCGTCCACCACCTGCTGACCGATGGCGGTGTCGTAGTAGGCGACCTCGGCGATCGAGCCGGTGAAGCCGTTCTTCGTGCCCTGGTTACGGGTGGTGTTGCCGGTCGACTGGTTCGGCCAGCCGCCACCGAGGTAGCCGTTGCCGATGTACGAGGTGACCGCGGTCATGTCCTGCACGGTCACGCCGGACTCGGAGACGACCCGCTTGCCGTCGAGGTACATCTCCTGCGTGTTGCCGTTGGAGGACAGCACCACGTGGTGCCAGTTGCCGTCGGCCACGACCGTCGGCGACTCCATCGCCGAGTAGTTGCGGGGCACGAACGACTGGTCCGCCTTGCGTACCGCGCCGCAGGCCCAGATCTGCATCTCCGCGCCGGTCTCGGTGGCCAGACCGGTGCCCACCGAGTCCAGGCAGAGGCCCGCGCTCTCCCCCACGATCTTGCCGTCGGCCCGGATGTCCCACTTCTGGTTCGTCTGGCCGTTGCAGGTGTAGGTGATGATGTCGACGCCGTTCTTGTAACCGTCGCCCTGGGCGTCCATGCACTTGACCACGCCACCGGTGGTCACCCGCAGCTCACGGGTGGAGGTGTAGGTCCACTGCTGGTTCGCCGCCGTCGAACAGGGCGCCAGCGCCAGCCGGACGCTGTTCTCCGACGAGTTGCCCGGCACGGAGAGGCACTGACCGGAGTTACCGGTCGCCATCAGCGTGCCGAGCACCGTGGTGGTGTTCGGCTTCGGCGCCTTCGGGAAGGTACCCATCAGCTTGCCGTTGGCGCCGATGTACAGCGTCGGGTTGTACGCGCCGATCGTCGTCGCCGCGGTCGAGGTCGTCGCTTCCCAGGACGAGCCGTACAGGACACCGTCACCGCTGCCGGTGGGCGCCTTGAACCACATGCTGATCGCCTGGTTGCTGGCGTCGCTGTCCAGGTTCGCCGGCACGCGTACCTGCGAGTTCGCCGTGGCGCCGGTGAACCCGGTCGCGGTCGAGGTGGAGCCGGTGAGCGGGCCCGGCTGGCCCAGCGTCACGTTGCTGTAGAAACCGTTGTCGGTGTACGCGTTCTCCAGGACCGAGCTGGTGGCGGTGCCGCCGGCGGTCTCGTTGAGCCGCCAGTACGAGTGCGGCCGGCTGTTCGCCACGGCGGTCTGATAGATCGGGCCGGTCGTGTACTGGTAGGTGTGGCACTCGCCCCAGTTGGTCGGCGGGCACACCTTCGTCAGCGTGTTGCCGGAGTACTCGTAGAACCAGGTGTTCGCCGAATCCCAGTCGCCGGGGGTGACCGGGTCGGTCGCCACATACTCCACGTGCGCGGGCGTCGTCGAGGACCAGTGCAGCTTCAGCGACCGTCCGGACGCCGCGGTGATCTGAGTCAGCAGGTTGTTCGTGTAGGTGAACGTCTGGGTCCGCCCGCCGAGGTCCTTGACCGCCGACAGCGCGAACCGCCCGTCCGCAAGCTTGTGCCCGAACTCGTAGGTGGTGCCGTCCTTCTCCACCAGCCGGTACCCACCACCGGTCAGCGGGTAGAAGCTCGAGGAACGACCGGCCGGCGACGAGTACGTGTTGTCGTTGTTGCGGCCGAACGCCAGCTCACGACCGTTGGGGTAGGTCACCACCACGGTGTTGACGACGCTTGCACCATTCACCGTGGTGTACCGCTCCACGGCCTTGGCGTCGGCGATGCTGGACCAGCCCGCGCCGAACGCCCGGTCGGCCCGCGGGTCGATGCTGTTGTACGACCGGCTGATCTCCAGCGGCGGACCCACCGTGTTGACCATCGCGTCCCGGCTGGCCGTCGTGTAGTTGCCGATCGCCGGGTCGAAGCCCTGGTCGGAGTTCTGCGACAAACCGGACGTGATCGACGGCTGCGGCACCGGGGTGACCAGCAGATGTTTCGTCAGATAGGCGCCGTTGTGCAGCAGGCTGTCGGAGACCTTGACCGCCCAGTAGTAGGTCTCGCCCCACTTCAGCGTGCCCGGCGGAACCACCCAGGACTTCTTGGTGATCGGCGTCGAGGTGGCGATCTGGGTCTTGGCGTCCTTGCCGTAGATCAGGAACTCGTAGGTCAGCGACTTCGGCCAGTTGTCCGCGTCGTGCGCGTCCGCGATCAGCTCCGGCGTCAACGTCGGCGCCGCGTAGCCGTAACCCGGGTACTGCTCGTTGAGCTGCGGCGTCTCGTTCACCTTGTAGGTGATCTCGATGTACGGGTCGTAGTCGGTCTCGGCCGAGTTGAACCGCTTGAACGCGGTGGAGTCGGTCTCCGAGGCGGTCAGCATCAGACCGTGGTTCGGCAGGCTGCCGGTCGACCAGGCGTTGAACGTCGCGGTGTCCAGCGACACCGAGCGGTACTCGCCGGTCGTCCGGCTACCCCCGGTGTTCTGGCACGCCGGGTAGTTGTCCGTGATGTTCATCGTGCCGATCGGCTCCGAGTACGACGGCATATCGGCGAACAGGCCGTCGTTGCGGAACTGGGCCACAGTCCACGCCGAGTTGATCCGGCGCACGTACACCGGCTTGTGGCTCGTGCAGTTGTAGGACCAGGTGTGGAACAGGAACAGCTTGGCGGCGGTGATCTGGTCGCCGCCGACGTCCTTGCCGAAGTCGTTGAAGTGGATCAGCGACCGGGACCGGGTGGTGCCGGCGTCCCAGGTGCCGACCGGCAGGTTGTCACCGTCGTGGTTCGTGGTGGACCGGCTGTCGTCGAGGAACACGTCACCGGTGTCGTAGGTCTCCAGTGTCGGGTCGACCCGCACCGGGTACTGCCGGGCCGGGTCGTTGAGCCACGCCCGGTCGGCGGTCATCCGCAGCGCCGGCCCACCGTCGACGGTGATCAGCTCGTAGGTGATGTTCGACGACTCGGCCGGCGCACCCGACTGCGGGTTGATCTTCGAGTCCCACATGTAGCCGCGCGGGATGCGCAGCGCCACGTCGCCCTTGGCGTCGTAGAGGTTCAGCGAGCCGTCGGCCTGCAGCTTCGGGGTCAGGCCCTCCAGCCGCAGCGGGAACACCCACTGGTTCGCCGCGGCCGGCGACTTCAGGATCAGGGTCTCCTTGAGGCCGTTCGAGAGCGTGCGCAGCTCCAGGTCGGTGCCCGGCAGGATCTCGGTGTACGTCGCGACGTTGCCCTTCACCGCCGCCGGCACGTCCGCGGCGCCGACCAGGTCGTACGCCATGGTGTGGCCGGACGCCGTGGTGAGCGAGGCCAAAGCCTCGTCGGCGGACTTCAGCCGCTTGGCGCCGGTGACCTTCGGCGCCGGAGTGGAAGCCGACGGCGAAGCGCTGGCCGACGGCGAAGCCGAGGGCGAGGTGGACGGCGAAGCCGAGGTGGACGGCGAAGCCGAGGTGGACGGCGATGCCGAAGGCGAGGCGGACGCCGACGCGGACGGGGCAGCGGTCGCGGGGGTGGCCGCTGCCTTCTCGTCACCGGTGCCGCGGGCACCCAGCTCCACGTCGATGGAGTTGGGGCCCATCTCCAGCCGGTCGCCGTCGCGGACCAGGTCGGTGTCGATCGGCTGGTAGGTGCCGTCCGCCGCCCGGTAGTTGATCCGCGACTTGTGGATGCGCCGGGTGATCGAGCCGTCCGCGTTCCGGAACTCGTCGATCGTCGTGGTCGCCTTCTCCGGCAGCCGCTTGCTCGTCTTCTCGTCGAAGCTGTCCTCGCCGGACTCCTTCGGCGCCTGGAAGCCCTTCGGCGGCGCGGGCTTGGTGATCTCACCGTCCACGGCGCCGACGCCACGGCCCGGCGCCTTGCCGGCACCACCGTTGGCCTGCGTCTCACCAGGCGCGACGTAGTGCTCGTCGCCCGGGTCGCCGCCCTGCTGCTGCTTGGGCAGCAGACCGCTCACCTCGGCCAGCGCCGGCACCTGCCGGAACACCGAGAACAGGCCGGAGATCGGCCAGCCGCCGCCCTCCGGCACCGCTCCTGGTGGAATTCCCACCGACAACGCCACGGCGACAGCAGTGACGAACGCAAACCGGCGCCTCATGGGCGAGCCCCCGCTCTCAGCAAATACACAGCGCCGGGAAGCATGCGGGAAGATCATCGATATACGCAAGATCTTGATTTTCTTGCCGGTGTCCACATAGCCTGCCCCGATGTCCCAACAGGTGCGCTCGCGTCCCATCCGGCGAGCACCCGTGCAGCAGCCCGGGTTCCGGCCGTCCCGGCGGCTCGTCATCGGCGCCGGCGCCGGCGCGGCACTCGTCGTCGCGGGTGTGGTCACGTGGGCGCTGTGGCCGGAGCCGCCGCGCCAGCGGGAGTATCTCGACGCCACCGCCTGCCTGCTCACCGACGAGAAGGGGATCGCCGCCGACCCCGCGAAGCCGGTGTGGACGGCGATGCAGGACGCCTCGGTGACCAGCCTGGTGAAGGTGCAGCACCTGCAGGTCGACGGCCCGCAGACGGCCGAGAACGCCACGACCTATCTGGCCTCGCTGGCCAACAGCCGGTGCAACGTGGTGATCGCCGTCGGCGAGGCCCAGATCGCCTCGGTCGCCAAGAACGCCGCCACCTATCCGGGCGTGCAGTTCCTGACCGTCGGCGGCGGGTCGGCCGCCGCCAACGTGCAGGTGATCGACTCTTCGGCCGGCGCGCTCAAGCCCGCCCTGGAGGACCGGCTCGACGCCCTCGCCGACGACGCGTCCTGACCGCGACCCGCGGAGTTCCCCGGCCGTTCGTGGCATCATGTCATTGACATGTCAGCCATAGGAGGTGGCCACCATGGCCGGCCAGCGGAACCTCCCCACCCGTGACGAACTGCGCACCTGGCGCGAGTTCGTGGAGACCACCGAGGCGCTGCGCGGCCATCTCACCGCACGCCTGCAGAGGGACACCGGGCTGTCCCCCGGCGACTACGCCGTGCTTCTCGCCCTCAGCGAGGCCCCCGGCACCCGGTTGCGCTCGTCCGAGCTGGCCACGCTCATCGGCTGGGAGCGCAGCCGGCTGTCCCACCACCTCGCCCGGATGGAGCGCCGGCAGCTCATCCGGCGCGAGGAGTGCGCCACCGACAACCGGGGCGCCGAGGTCGTGCTGAGCGAGACCGGCGCCGAGGCCTTCCGGGCGGCGACCGTCCCGCACCTGCGTGCCATCCGGGAGCTGTTCGTCGACGCGCTCACCCCGGAGCAGCTGACCGCCGCCGGGGAGATCGCCGCGGCCCTGCGGGCACATCTGCCGGACCGGTGAGCGGATCCGGCAAGGCCTACTCCAGGGCCAGCTGACGCAGGTTGGCGCCGGCCACGTCGATCACGTCGTCGCCGGCGCCGCCCAGGACCGACCGGGTGCCCCACAGCGTGAAGCCCTTCACCTGCTCCAGGCTGACCCGCGGCGGGATCGCCAGCTCGTGCCGGACGGTGACGACGTCGACCACGGCCGGGCCGTCGTGGGCGAACGCCTTCTCCAGGGCCGCGTCGAGTTCGCCCGCGTGCTCCACCCGTACCCCGAAGAGGCCGACCGCCCGGGCGACCTCGGCGAAGTCGGGGTTGGTCAGCTCGGTGCCGTAGTTGACGAAGCCGTCGGCCTTCATCTCGAGCTCGACGAAGGCGAGCGCGTCGTTGTTGAGCACCACGACCTTCACCGGCAGCCGCTGCTGGCGCAGGGTGAGCAGCTCACCGAGCAGCATCGCCAGGCCGCCGTCGCCGGAGAGGGTGACCACCTGTCGCCGCGGCTGTGCCGCCTGCACGCCGATGGCCTGCGGCAGCGCGTTCGCCATCGTCCCGTGGTTGAACGAGCCGATCAGCCGGCGGCTGCCGTTCATCGACAGGTAGCGGGCCGCCCACAGGGTGGGTGTGCCGACGTCCGGCAGGAAGACGGCGTCGCGGGCGGCGAGCCGGTCGACCGCGGCGGCCACGGCCTGCGGATGCACCGCCCCGTGGCCGTGGCCGGCCCGGGCCAGCGAGTCGAACCGGGCCCGGGTACGCCGGTAGTGCGCCCGCATCGTGCTCAGGTGCTCGTCACCCCGGCCACCGGTGAGCCGGGGCAGCAGCGCGGTCACGGTCTCCCTCACCCCGCCGACCAGCGGGGCGTCCACCGGGACCCGCCGGCCGATGCGCTCGCCGCGGATGTCGACCTGCACGACCCTGGCCCGCTCCGGGTAGAAGGCCCGGTACGGGAAGTCGGTGCCGAGCATCAGCAGCGCGTCGCAGTGCTCCATCGCCCGGTATCCGGACGGGAAACCGAGCAGTCCGGTCATCCCGACGTCGTACGGGTTGTCGTACTCGACGAACTCCTTGCCGCGCAGCGCGTGCACGACCGGCGCCCGGAGCCGTTCCGCGATCGCCAGCAGCTCGTCGTGCGCGCCCTCGCAGCCGGCGCCGGCCAGGATGGTGACGCGCCCGGCGCCGTTGAGGATCTCGGCGGCGGCCGCCAGGTCGGCGTCGCCCGGCACCCGTGCCGACACCGCGGGCCGGATGGCGTGCACCCGGGTCCCGGACGGCGCCCGGTCCCGGAACAGCTCGCCCGGGACGACGATCACGGCGACGCCGCGGCGCTCGATCGCGCTGCGCATGGCGATCTCCAGCACCCGGGGCAGCTGCTCGGCGGTGCTGACCAGTTCGCTGTAGACACTGCACTCACGGAACAGGTCCTGCGGGTGGGTCTCCTGGAAGTAGCCGGTGCCGATCTCCGCGCGCGGGATGTGCGCGGCGATCGCCAGCACCGGCACCCCGCTGCGCTGGGCGTCGAACAGGCCGTTGATCAGGTGCAGATTGCCCGGCCCGCAGCTGGCGGCACACACCGCCAGCTCCCCGGTGACGGCGGCCTCACCGGCCGCGGCGAACGCCGCCGCCTCCTCGTGCCGCACGTGCTGCCAGCTCACCTCACCGTCGCGGCGCAGCGCGTCGGTCAGGCCGTTGAGCGAGTCACCGGGCAGACCGTGGACCCGGCGGACGCCGGAGGCCTTCAGCGTGGCGACCATGACGTCAGCGACGGTCATCATCACATGTCCCTTCTGAATGTGAGATCACCGTCGCGCGCCTGGGCGCGGCACCGCGCCCGTGGAACACACGGGCACCGGGCACCGGGGTCACACCGGTGCGAATACCGGCGTGCCACCTTCGCCATCCAGCGATTCCGGCGATTCCGGCCCGTAGGCTGCTTGGATATCCTTCCCTTTCAGGGTGCTGCCGCGCGTCGGAATGGATAACCGTGTCAGAAGCGCGATTTAGTCAAAGCCAGCTCGACGGTTTGATCGATTCGCTGCTCCAGGTTCCCGGCCTGGCCGACCGCACCGCGCGGGACGCCCGGGTGCGCGAGCTGCGCGGCGCCCTCAAGCGCCCCTTCGATCCACCCCGGCACGACGCCGTCAACGGCGACCTGGCCGCGATCGTCACCGCCTCGGCCGCCGTCTCGGGTGGGCTGCGCACGCTGGCGCGGGTGGTCCACCAGCACCATCCGGGCGAGGCGTCGTCGCGGTTCGTGGAGCTGGCCGACGACGTCGTCGGCCCGGTCCTGCTCGCCCAGCCGGACCGGGACCGGCTGCGCGACATCCTCACCGAGATCTCGATCGTGGACATCGCCGACGCGGTCAACGTCGTCGGCGACGTGCCCGAGCTGCGCACCCTGCAGATCTGGCGGGACATCCCGGCAGCGATCCGGGCGATGGAGCGGCTGCCGCTGTCCGAGGCCGGCACGCCGCCGCTGCTCGCCTTCGTGGACCGGCTGGCCGAGATCGAGACCGGCCCGGAGCAGAACCTGCTGCGCGACTGGATGTCCACGGTCTCCGGCGGCATCGTCATCGGCAGCAGCCGGCCGGCCCGGGTGGTGCCGTTCACCGTCGGCGCCGGCCGGATCCGCGGGCGGCGGGCCGACGAGCAGGGCCTGATCTGGAGCGGCGTGCCGATCCGCAACCGCAACTTCACCGGCCGGGTGGCGCTGCTGGACCGGCTCGCCGAGGCGTTGCGGACCAGTTCCACCACGTCCGTGCTGCCGCAGACGTTGCAGGGCCTCGGCGGTGTCGGCAAGACCCAGCTGGTCATCGAGTTCGTCTACCGCCACCTGGATCAATACGATCTGGTCTGGTGGATCCCGGCCGAGCAGACCGCCGCCGTGCTCACCTCCCTCGCGCAGCTGGCCGAGCGGCTCGGGGTGCCGTCCACCGAGGACCGGCAGGAGACCGCCCGGGCCGTGCTGGACACGCTGGCCGGCAGCGACCTGGACTGGCTGCTCGTCTACGACAACGCCGACGACCCGGCGACCCTGCAGCACCTGGTGCCCTCCACCGGCGGCCACGTCATCGTGACCACCCGGATCCAGGAGTGGAGCAAGGTCGGCGCCGCGATCGAGGTGGACGTCTTCAAGCGCGAGGAGAGCATCGAGCTGCTCGCCAACCGCAGCAAGGACGTGCACGGCAACCCGCGGATCTCCGCGCAGGAGGCGGACGAGCTGGCCGAGCGGCTCGGCGACCTGCCGCTGGCGCTGGAGCAGGCCGTCGCGTGGTACCTGGCGACCGCGATGCCGGTCCGGGAGTACATCGACCTGCTCGACAGCCACACCCGGGAACTGCTCGACGAGGGCAAACCCGCCAACTACCCGTTCACGGTGGCCGCGTTCGTGGCGCTGGCCGTGGAGAAACTGCGGGCCTCGGCCGAGGCGACCGCGCAGCTGTTCGCGCTCTTCGCCTACCTCGGCGGCGAGCCGATCCCACTGTCGCTGCTGCGGCACGGCAGCAAGGCCGCGGTCACCGAACCGCTGCGCAGCATCCTGGCCGCCTCCATCCCGATGAACCGGACGGTGCGCGACCTGAGCCGCTACGGCCTGGCCAAGGTCGACCCGCTGCAGCGCATCCAGGTGCACCGGCTCGTCCAGCGGGTGCTGCGGGACACGCTGAGCCCGGAGCAGAGCGCGGAGACGCTGCTCAACGTGCAGCATCTGCTCGCCGCCGCCAACCCCGGCGACCCGGACGAGCACGGCGAGTGGGAACGCCAGCGCGACATGGGCCCGCACATCGAGCCGGCCCGGCTGATCGACTCCCGGACGTACGCGTCCCGGCAGGCCGTGCTGGACCACTCCCGCTACCTGTACCTCAGCGGCGACTACGAGAACAGCCGTTACCTGGCCGAGCTGGCCGCACAGCACTGGGCCGCGGTCACCGGCGACGACCACCTCGGCCCGGACGGCGAGCAGACGCTGATGGCGCAGGCCCAGCTCGCCAACGCCACCCGTACCCTCGGCGACAGCCGCGCCGCCAAGAAACTGATGGACGAGACCTATCCGCGGTTCCGCACCAATCCGCTGCTCGGTCCCCGGCACGAGTTCACATTGATCACCGGCAATCAGGTCGGCCTGGATCTGCGCATCGCCGGGCGCTATCAGGAAGCATTCGAGTTCGACATGGAGAACGTCGAACTGCACCGGCAGGTTTTCGGCGCGGGCGAGACCTATACGTTGCGCGCCGAGGCCAATCTGGCGGTCGACTACCGGATGATCGGGCGTTTCCTCGAAGCCCAGGCCCTGGACCAGCAGATCGCCGCGCACTGGGCGGACGTCGGCGCCACCGACCCCCGCGCGCTGTACGCCTACATGAACCTGGCCCGCAGTGAGTACGGCCTGGGCGCCTACACCGCGGCGCTGGACCGGATGGAGAACTGGCGCTCGGTGCTGCAGGAGCTGCAGGGTCCCGGCCACAGCCAGGTGCTGCTGGCCGGCCGGACGTACGCGATCACCCTGCGCAAGGCCGGCCGGCTGGCCGAGGCGGCCGAGGTGATGCGCGAGATCCGCGACCGCACCGAGAAACGGTTCACCCCGGACCACGAGTTCGCGGTGGCGGCGACGATGAGCTACGCGAACGTGCTGCGGGAGGTCGGCGAGGCGGAGGAGGCGCTGCGCCACATCATCGACGCGCTCGGCCGCTACCGGAACAACTTCGGCGACGCCCACCCGCTGACCCTGGTCGCCCACGTCAACGAGGCGATCACCCGCCGGGCGCTGGGCCAGCTCAGCGAGGCACGCCGGCTCGACACCGACAGCTTCGAGCAGCTGGGGCAGGTGCTCGGCGCGGACCATCCGTACACGATCTGCGCCGGGGTCTCGCTCGCCACCGACCACGCCCGGGCCGGCGAGCACGAGCGGGCGCTGCAGCTGTCCCGGGCGATGCTGGAGCTCAGCCGCGAGGCCGACCGGGGCGCCACCGCGGCCCGCGACGGCGCCGAGCATCCCTACGTGCTGATGCGGGCGGTCAACCTGTCGCACGACCTGCGCGCGACGGGCTCGGCCGAGGCGGCCGAGTCGCTGCTGCAGAACTCGCTGGCCAGCCTGCGCCGGGCGCTCGGCAGCGGCCACCCCGAGGTGGTGCTGGCCGAGCAGGGCCACCGGCTGGAGGGCGACATCGAGCCGCCCCCCACCTAGACCGCCGCGCCCGCCCGGTTGCGGTCCAGCCAGCCCTGGTGGATGTGCCGCAGCTCGTCCTCGGCGGCGCGCACGACGCCGGGCGCGGCCGGTTCGGCGAGCAGCGCGTCGGTGGTGCGGCGCAGCTCGGCGACCAGCCGTACGCCGTCGGCGGTCAGCGCGCCGGACTCCTCGATCGAGGTCAGGCCGCGGTCGACCTGCAGGCGGGACTCCACGAACTTGCGCTCGGCGAGGGTTTCCAGGCCCGGTGCGGCACGCAGCGCGCGCCAGGTGTCGGTGACGCCCACGAAGGCGTAGACGCCCTGCATCAGCCCGGCCAGCGGCCGCGGGTCGAGGCGCCACGGCGCGAAGTAGCGGCCCTCGTCGCGCGGGTCGGTCAGCGCGGTGAGATCGAGCAGCGCGCTCAGCTTGGAGTGCTGGAACTCGTGGACGAGCGTCACCGCGAACTCCGCCGCCGACGGCGGCCGGGTCAGGCCGAACACGCCGAAGGCGTGCCTGATGGTCGCGCTGCGAGCGGTCCGGGCATTTTCCTGTACGAGGGGAACGAGCGTCCGCAGCCCGGCACCGAGTTCGGCCGCCCGCTCCGGGGCCAGGTCCGCGAGCAGTGCCCAGGCCTCGGCGAACTCGTCCTGCCAGAGCGCCACCTCGCCGTCGGGCAGCCGGTTGGCGGGCGGGGCGTGGTGCCCGTGCCGGTACGGGTGCACGTCGTCGAGCCCGAGGTCGATGCTCAGCCCGGCCGCGTCGCCGCGCAGGATTCGCACCGGCTGCCAGCCCGCACCGTCGCCGGGCACCACGGTCGCCCGCTCGCCGTGCGGCGTGCGCATGCGTACCCGAATGTGTCCCGCTTCGGCGAAGGCCCGCGCCGCGGTGGCCTCCGGCGCCTCGATCGCGCCCAGGCCCGGCAGGACGATCTTCCCGTCGTGCACCGGCACGTCGGCGGCCGCGTCCAGGCCGGCCGCCGCGCAGGCCACCACGGCGAGGGCGCCCAGGTGCAGGAACTCGGCCGGCGCCGCCCCACCGTGCTCGACCGCCCGGGTGGCGATGCCGGACCAGGAACCGACCAGCGGCGCGCCGATCACGTCGCGGAACCGCTCCGGCGCGGCCTGGCGCGCCCGCTCCAGGGCGCGGGTGGTCTCCTCGCGCCCGGGCAGGCCGGCCGGCCAGCTGTCCAGCAGGTGCCCGATGAGCAGCAGGTGCTTGCTGACCTGGGCGGCCCGGAGCGCCTCGATGGCCTCGGGCCCGCCGCCGCCGGTCGCCAGCGCGGTGAACAGCGCCGGCGGGAGGCTGTGGTAGCTGGTCATGTCGCTCCCGGTCAGGACACCAGCCGGCGGACGTCGGCCGCCAGGCGGGTGTGCACGTGGTTGATGAGTTTCGCCAGGTCGGCGCAGTAGACCGAGGGGTTGTGGAAGCCCTCGCCGCGGCGGTATCGGTGGGCGTAGTGGCCGGCGCCGCAGACCTGGTGCAGCGGGCACCGCAGGCAGGTCGGCGACAGGGCGCGCACCCCGATCTGCCGGGCGATCATGCCGGGGTCGGCCAGGACGGCGTCGAAGTCGTCGTGCCACACGTCCAGGCCGGTGGCGCAGGCGCCCTCGTACGCCGACTTGAGGGCGTCGACCTGCTCGTAGCTGCCGTCCGACTCGACCACGAGCATCCCGGACGGGCTGAGCCCGACCTGCTCGCTGCTGCTGCCGGCGCCGAACACCAGCCGCATGACGTCCTCGAAGAGGCGGATCTGCACGTCCGGCGCGGGGTCGGCGGTGTACCAGTGGTCGAACACCGCGATGAGCCAGTCGGCGTAGGCCGTCTCGTTGCCCCCGGGCCGGGCCGGCGGCTGGTCCCAGTTCGCGTGCGGCAGCAGGAAGTCGATGGCCGGCGGCTCGAACTTGAGCAGCTGCTCGTAACAGGCGATCGGGTCGGTGCCGGGGGCGACGGTGCACAGGATGCCGCCGTAGACCCGCCGGTTCTCCGGCCGGCCCAGCAGCTCCAGCGCGGCGGCCACGGCGGCGAAACTGCCGCGGCCGCTGCGGGTGCGCCGGTGCCGGTCGTGGTCGGCCTGCACCCCGTCGACGCTGACACCGACCCGGATGCGGTGCCGGTGCAGCATGTCGATCGTGGGCAGGTCGAGCCGTACGCCGTTGGTCTGCATCACGATGTCGGCCCGGCAGGTGTCCGGCAGCGTGGTGTGCACGGCGGCGGCCAGCTCGGCGAGCCGCTCCCGGCCGAACAGCAGCGGTTCGCCGCCGTGCAGGACGACCCGCACGCTGCGCAGCTCGTGGCGGCGGGCGTGCTCGGCGAGGCGGTCGAGCGCGAGCCGCCACACCTGATCCGGCATGGCGGCGGGCCGGGTCTTCCAGCTCTGGTCCGCCAGCTCGTACACGTAGCAGTAGTCGCAGGCGAGGTTGCAGCGCTGATGGACCTTCAGGACCACCTCACGCAGCGCGGTGGGCTGCCAGCCGGCGGCGCGCAGCGCCGCGACGTCAAGCGTGGCGTACGGCCAGGGTGCCGCCGCCCGTTGAGCGGCGCGCACCGTGTCAGAAGTCATCCGTCCGCGACGACCGACTGGAATGCTGAGATCACGCCGTTGGGGTCGTCGATGCTGGCGATCACTTGACGCAGGGAGCGGGCCAGGACGTCGGAGGCGGCCGCGTTGATCGCGGCGAGGGGCAGCTCGGAAACGTCGATCAGTGGGATCGACAAAGGATCAGCGCCCTGGTCGGGGAGGGATGCGGTGTCCACGAAGTATCCTTCCCGCCGCGCTCCCGCCGGCGGGACGACCGTAGACGCGACGTCAATTTGTCCGACTTAACCCAAATATGCAAATGGTGTAGGTCACACAGCATGCACTACCCCGTGGGGAGGCTAACGGCAAATAGCGATCGCGTCTTGTCAAGAGATGTCAGATCGGGTTTGTCAAGTTTTTCCAGCCTCGGCGCGTCACGTTGACGGCGGCTCGATATCGCACTCGACCCGAATCCCAGCGGCAACATCGGCCACGGTGGAATGCTCTCGTCCCAGCGTACGCCGCATCTCCGCGAGAATGTGATCGAGGGATGGCTCACCGTTACCCCGATCGCCCCGATCGATCGTCAAGTTCGCCGCGGCCGCCAGCGTGTCCGAATGAAACGGTCCGCGTACGTCTTTCGAGAGGCTCCACGCCTTCTCGGACAATGACCGCGCCGCCTCCCACTCCTCCGCCAGCGCCATGTCGGTCGCCAGATTGATCATGGCGACGACCGTGAACGGATGACGCTCGCCGACCCCGGCGGCCAGGCCCCGATAGGCCGCCTCGTCGGCACGCCGCGCCTGGAACCGATCCCCGCGCGAGCGCAGGATGACCGCCAGATTCACCTGGGCCGCCAGGGTCAGCGGATTCGACTGACCGAACGCCTGCTCATAGGCGTTCACCGCGTCCATGGCGTACGCGTAGGCCTCGCCCGGCCGCCGGCGGTCGCGCAGCGCGTTCGCATAGCTCATCACCGTCGCCAGCGTGTACTCATGATCCGCGCCGAAGGACGCGACGAGCTCGTCGTAGGTTTCGCGCAGCAGCTCCACGGCGGCGTCCACCGCACCCAGCCGGCGGTGCGCGATCGCGATCGTCCGGCGGGCGTGCAGGATGCCGTGGTCACCCGGGCGCAGCACACCCTGGGCGGTCTCCAGGGCCTGTGCCTGCAGCTCGATGACCTCGCGATACCGGCCGAGCCCGTAGAGATCCTCGGCGAGCGCGTTGACCGCCAGCAGGGTGAGGCGATCCGCCTCGCCCCGGGAGGCGAGATGGTGAGCCACCTCCTGCCGGTCCACCCCTTCGGCCGCGGCGAAGTCGCCGAGCAGGCGCAGAGTCACCGCCAGGTTGTGCCGGCTGGCGATCGTACGGTCGTCGTCCCTGCCGAACTGGCGCTCGTGGCCCGCGCAGCTGGTCTGGTCCAGGGTGAGCGCCGCCTGGAACTCACCGGCGATCCGCAGGTCGGCCGCGTGGCTGCGGGCCATGTCGAGGAAGTACTGATGGTTCTCGCCGTAGCGGGGATTGGCGCGAAGCCGCTCCATCGCATCGGCTGTCAGCTCCCGGGCCCGGGGGTACTGGCCCAGCGCCCGCAGCGCGTTCGCCCACTCCCGGGTGACCATCAGCACGAAGCCGTGATCGGGACCGAGGAAGTCCGGCGCTCGCCACGTCCGCACCGCCGCCTCGCCGAGCCGCCGGGCGTCCTCGTAGTCGCCGATCAGGTAGCGGTAGCGGATCTGGTGGTGGACCGTCTGCAGTGTCGCGACGTTGCGCGAGTGGATGAGGCCGGCCGGCAGCACGTGCGGCGCCATCGCCCGGTGCATGTCCCACAGGACGAGCTTGTCCGGCCAGCCCGGGTCGACCGTGGTCAGGATGCCGTGCACGTTCCGGCGGGCGCGCTCGCGATCCGTACGGGAAAGGGCGTCCCGCAGCGCCAGGCGCATCAGCGGCTGCACCTCGATCCGCTGGTCCTCGGTGTGCAGCCGGCCGAGACCGAACTTGTTGATGTCCTGAACGGCGCGCCGCAACGCGATCGGATTGCCCAGCGCCCGGCGCAGCCGCGGATCCTCGATGCCTCTCGACCCGGACCGCAGCAGGGGGATGGAGACCGGCTCGGAGCCGAACCACGCGAACAGTTCGAAGACCAGCACCGCCACCGGGTTGGCGACGCCCAGCCGGTCCAGGGCGAGTTGGAGGGCGGCCGCCACCGTGTGCGGATAGTGGGCCGGTTCCGCCTCGGCGGTCGCGACCGACGGCGGCGCCGGGTCGTCCAGCCGCGCCAGCAACTCCTCCCAGGACTGCTCGGTGGCCAGCCGCAGCGCGGCGAAGCCCTCCAGGGCCAGCGGCAGCCGCCCCAGCCGCTGGGTCACCTCATCGGCCTGCTGACCGGTCATCTGACGATCCCGTTTGCGCAGGAACTGGATGGCCTCGGCCCGGTCGAAGTCCGGCACCTCCAGGTCCAGGTTGCCGCTGCCGTGCGCCCAGGCCGGATCGCGGGTGGTCACGATGACGTTGCCGCCCACCGACGGCAGGAAATCGCGGATGTCGTCGCCCTCGGCCCCGTCGAAGACGATCAGATAGCTGACCTGTTGCGACTCCAGCCGGCTCAACAGCCCGGTGATCGTCTGCTCCGCGTTGTCCCGCAACGGCAGGCCGAGCCGCTCCGCCAGGCTGACCAGCGACGCCCGCGCCTGTTCGGGCCGGTCGGACGGCACCCACCACAGCACCGAGTACTGACCGGCGAACCGGTGCACGTACTCCCGGGCCAGCTGCGTCTTGCCGACGCCGCCCAGCCCGTACAGCACCAGGGGCGCGTGCGGATTGCTCAGGTGGTGGTGATGCATGCTGTCCAGCAGCAGCTCACGGCCGGTGAAATGGGGATTGCGCTCCGGCAGGCTGCCGATGACCGGATCCTCGGCCGCGACGGCCGGCTCGCCGGCGACCACCTCCGGCTGCGGCGACGGCGGCACCGGCGGCGGTGGGTGCGGTGACGGCGGGTGCGACGGGGGTCCCACGGGCGCCTGCTGAACGGCCGGCTCACGCGGAACGGCCTGCTTGGCCCGGATCCAGAGCCCCTGGATGTCGTCCAGCACGACGTCGAGATCCTGTCTGCGGATCGACATCCGGACGAGCACGGTGACGATCGACTGCACCTTGCCCCAGGTCGGGATGACGTCGCCGCGCAGGACGGCACTCACTGTCTCGTGCGAGACGGTCTCCGCAGCGGAGGTCTTGAAGATCGCCCGGCTGATCTGCCGTGCGGCGGGCTGGCCGGCGAGGTCGTAGAGGGCGTGGATCGCCGTGACGAAGTCGCGTTTCGGCCCCGGGGGAAGGCGATCCCGACCCGGGAGTGCGATGGCCACGCAGCACGCTCCGAACCGCGCAAGGACTCGTCAAGTTATGTCAGACACACAGGATCCCACGGTCCACGATGGTCGAACAACCGCCGGCGGGCACCGCGCGCACCCGTCCGTCCTCTCCGGAGCCGCCCGGTGGAAAGCGCTTCATCGGGAAAATTGTAAAGCTGCGTCGGTGTTGAGTCAGCGCACGAGCGCCTCCACCGGTTCCGGGTTCACGCTCAAGGAGTAGCGCCGAACTCATTGAGGAGACCCCGCGATGCCAAACCTCGAACCCGCTCTGATTCCTGCCGTTCTGTTCCTCTGGCCCGCCACCAAGTCCCTGGTCTTCATGGGCGCGGCCGCCGTCAATCTGTTCTCCCGAAAACCCGGCCGCCGCGCTGAGGCGCGGCGGCTTCTCAGACTTCTGGCGCCGCCGCAGACCAATGCGGAATGAGCCGGGAAACCATTCCCAGGTACTGACAGAACCTCCCGTCGCGGAATCGGGCGACGTAGCGTCGAGGTCGCACATGATCGAGAGCAGACGGGAGTCGACAGTGCACCACCGCACCCTGGGCAGCGCCCTCGAGGTTTCCGCCGTCGGGCTGGGCTGCATGGGCATCAGCCACGGTTACGGGCCGGCCAGCGACCGTGCCGACGGCATCGCGGTCATCCGCGCCGCTGTCGAGGCGGGTGTCACCTTCTTCGACACCGCCGAGGTCTACGGCCCGTTCGTCAACGAAGAGGTCGTCGGCGAGGCCCTCGCCCCGTTCCGCGGCCAGGTCGCCATCGCCACCAAGTTCGGGTTCGCCTTCGGCTCCGGCGCCCGGCAGACCGGCCTGGACAGCCGCCCCGAGCACATCCGCCAGGTCGCCGACGCCTCCCTGCGCCGGCTCGGCGTCGAGACTATCGACCTGTTCTACCAGCACCGGGTCGACCCGGACGTACCGATCGAGGACGTCGCCGGCACGGTCAAGGAGCTCATCGAGGCCGGCAAGGTCAAGCACTTCGGCCTGTCCGAGGCCGGTGCGCGGACCATCCGCCGGGCCCACGCCGTGCAGCCGGTCACCGCCCTGCAGAGTGAGTACTCGCTGTGGTGGCGCGAGCCGGAGACGGAGATCCTGCCCGTCCTGGAGGAGCTCGGCATCGGTTTCGTGCCGTTCAGCCCTCTCGGCCGGGGTTTTCTCACCGGCAAGATCGACCAGAGCGCGACGTTCGCCGACGGCGACATCCGCGGCGGTCTCCCCCGGTTCAGCGCCGAGGCGCTGCGGGCCAACCGGGCCCTGGTGGACCTGCTCGCCACGGTGGCCGCCGGCAAGGGCGCCACGCCGGCCCAGGTGGCCCTCGCCTGGCTGCTGGCGCAGAAGCCCTGGATCGTCCCGATCCCCGGCACCCGCAACGTCCAGCGCCTCGCCGAGAACGTCGCGGCCGCCGATCTGGAGCTGACCGCCGACGACCTCGCCGAGATCAACGAGGCGGCCGCGAAGATCACGGTGGAGGGCGACCGTTACCCCGAGAACATGCAGCGGATGATCGACCGCTGACCGGCGCGTGACGATCGGAGCGACGCCGGCCGTGCTCCCACGGTCCGGCTCACTCCGGCGCGCCCTCCGCCGCGGCCAGCATCGACGTCAGCCCGGCCACGGTGGCGATCTTGCGAACCATCGGGGACAACCCGGCCGCGGTCACCGTCACGCCACGGGCCTGCGCCGCCTCGTAGACGTTCAGCAGCACCCGTACGCCGGCCGCGTCCAGCAGCGGCACCCGGTCGAGCCGGAGCACCACCCGCTGACCGGACGGCTGCCGGCAGACCAGGTCCAGCAGTGCCGTCCGCAACCGATCGGCGTTGTCGCGGTCCACCTCGCCCCCGACAGCGATCTCCAGAACGCCGGACACCAGCCGGAACTCGACCTCGAACGGCGTCAGCGCCGGATCGTCCGCGGCCGGCCACCGCGGGATGCGGTCGGTGAGCAGGCCAGCGCGCATCCAGCTCAGCACCCGGGACAGCATCCGCGACACGTGCATCTGCGAGACGCCCAGCTGCGCCGCGATGTCGGACTGCGTACGCCCGCCGTAGAACGTCGACACCACGATGTGCCGCTCCCGCTCCGGCAGACGGGCCATCATCTCGGCGACCGTGAGCTGGTCGGCCACCTTCTCCAGGGCGCCGTCGAGATCCCCGAAGAGGTCACCGACCTGGGCTGATCCGTCACCGATCGGCGTGTTCAAGGAGAGCGAACGGTACCCGGCCGTGGACAGCCGCGCGCGCTTCAGCTCGTCCGCGGCGAGCCCGGCCTTCGCCGCCACCTCGGCCTCGGTCGGTTCGCGGCCCAGTTCCCGCGTCAGTTCGGCCTCGTGGTGCGTGACCGCCAGCGCCATCTCCTGCATCCGGCGCGGCACGTGCACCGCCCAGGCGTGATCGCGCAGGTGACGCTTCAGCTCGCCGACGATCGTCTGCACCGCGTACGCCGTGAACGAGCCTCGTAGCGGGTCGTACCGGTCGACGGCTTTCACCAGGCCCAGCCGGGCCACCTGCTCGAGGTCGGCCAGCGGTTCCGAGCGGCCCCGGTACTTCGCGGCCAGCCGTTCCGCCATCGGCAGCACGGCACAGATCATCTCGTCGCGCAGCCGGCGGTCCCGTACGGCGTCTCCGGCTCCTCGCTCGCGGGCGTAGCGCTCGGCGACCTCGTCGAAGTCCTCCCGCGCCGTGTCCGCCCGGCTCACCGCCGTCTGTGGCTCGACCGGCATGCCGCCTCCACCCTGCTCGATCCGATGCACGCGGATCGTGCCCTGGCCGGGACGGTTCAAACAGTGTTCGTCAATCGGGATCGAGGACCGACCGGTCGGCCGGCGCCCGTCCGGTCTCCTGCCCATGGCGGCCGGCGCCGAGCACCCGGCGGCGCACCAGCTCCGAGTCCCGGTGGACGCGTTCCGCCTCCGACCGGTAGATCCGGTGCCGGTCATGATCACCGGTCCGTTCGGCGTGCGCGGCCAGCCCGCGCAGCACGGTGATCTTCTCCTGCATCGCGCTGACGGCCGTCCACAGCGCCTCCTCGATGCCGTCGTCGCTGGCCGCGACGAACGACTCCGGCGACCAGGAATGACCGACGTGGCACACGTAGTGGACGGCCCGGCCGGTGCGCACCTCGTACATGCCGCCGCGGCACTCGGGGCAGCCCAGGGCGATCGGCTCCTGCGGTTGGCCGGCGTCGGTGCGCCCGTCGGCGATCATGTCCGTCTCCCAGATCAGCGCTTCGTCCGCTTCGCCGGCTTCCGCTGCCGGCTGTCCGGCGCACTGCGTGATGAGCCGCGCCAGGTCCGTGGCCGGCGCCACCGCGGCTGACGGCACCGCTGCCAGCGCCGCCGCGGGCATGCCCGGGAAACGCGCCTCCCGCGGGTCCTGGATCAGCGCCGCGCCGCCCTGCTCGACCACCGCGGCCAGCCCCGCGGCACCGTCGTCCAGGCTTCCGGACAGGACCACCCCGATGACCCGTGGACCAGCCCATCGTGCCGCCGCGCGGAACAGCGTGTCCACCGCGGGGCGTACCCGGTTCTCCCGTGGGCCGGCGCTGAACCGCATGACATCGCCGGCGCCGATCAGCAGGTGACGGTCCGGGATCGCCACGTAGACCCGGCCCGGCCGCACCCGTTCGCCGTCGACGGCCGTGACCACGGGCAGCGCCGAGCTCGTGGCCAGCATGTCGGCCAGCGCGCTGCGCGGGCCGGGCGCCAGGTGGGTCACCACCAGCACCGCGGCCGGCAGATCCACCGGCAGGCGGGCCAGGATGCTGCGCAGCGCCGCATGAGCGCCGGCCGAGCCACCGACCACGATCAGGTCGCGTCGCGCCATCGGTGTTCCACCCCTCACGTCGGCGCCCGGCACCACGCAGCGCGATCGGCGGCCGGACGTATCGCCGCCGTCTTCCCCACCTCGGCGGGGACGAAACGTCGCGGCCGGCATCCGCACGGGGTAGGACTCAGCCGGTGACGCCGATCGTCCAGTCGTAGACGTGCTGCTCGGAGGTGACCAGCCCGGTCGAACCGGTGAAGCCGACCCAGGCCACCGGTCCGCCGACCGCGCCCGCGAGATCGACGGGCTGGCTGAGAACCAGCCGCTGCGCGGGGGCCGAGAGGTCGGCGCCGAGGTAGACCCGCAGCTCGCGCCCGGCCTCGTACCGGACCCGCACGCGGAACGGCTGGCCGGACAGGGCGATCCCCGGGTCGGTCACGGCCTGCTGGCGGTCCGGGTTTCCGCCGAGAGTCACGGCGAGATGATTCCCGTCCGGATCCGAGGCGTTGCGGTGGGTGTCGAACTCGACCGCGACGCTCTGCCGGACACCGCGGTAGCCGAGGCCGCCGCCCCAGCCGCCGAGCGCCCGCGGGCCCTGACCCTGCACCACGAGCGCGATGCCGTCGGCGCCCCGCTCGGCGCCGCGCAGGTGGGCGGTGAACTCGACCTCGAACGTACCGGCCGGATCGACCGTCCCGCCGGCCCACACCGAACCGGCCTGCTTGAACCCGCCACCGGTCAACTGGATGACCGACGGATCGGCGCCGGTGACCCGGGCCGTCCCGTTGAGGGCGTAGGCGCCGGGCCCGTCGGTGACCGGCGCGCCGAGAGCCGCGGCCGGCGACGCCAGCGTTGCGGCGAGAGCCGCCACCAGGCCGGCTCGGAGGTGTACGGACGTCCGGGAGACAAGCACGATATGCCCCATTTCAATAGACTCGCCCGAAGATGACGAGGCCTAAGCTAGGGCAATTCGTGCCGCGGAGTGACCTGGTCCGGGTTAGTTGTCCCCGGCGGCCCCTCACCGGCGCCGGCGGCCAGGGCGAAATCGCGGCGGATCGCCTCCCACTGGCGCACGGTCACGAACGAGGGGTTCGCCGCCTGCGGCTGCCGCAACACCTCGAGATCGGCCAGCTCGCGGTGGACGCGCAGCACGTCCCGGCCGATCCAGGCGGACGGCGGCGCGATCGTCAGGTCCAGCGGCACCCACCAGCCGGGGCCGTCGGCCTCCGGACGGGGCGGCCCCAGCAGCCGCCCGCATCCCCAGATCCCGTAGGCGAGGTCGCGGCGGCGGCTGCCGCTGGCCCAGAACAGCACCGGCTGGCCCGCCTCCATCAGCTCCAGCCGGTAACTGCGCTGCACACACCATCGCCGCACGTGCGGCTCGTCAGCGAAGCGGCCGAGCAGACCGGTCAGGTCGGCATTGCCCTTCAGCAGCCAGGCGCCCAGATCCGCACGGGTCACCACCCGGGCATCCCGCTGACCTCGCCACACGTTCCGGGACATCTGATCGGCCATATCTGTGAGGAATGGACGCGGAATACCGAAGAATGCCTCAGTCCTTCGGAAGACTGCTATCACGTCCGACCCGCGGGTACCGCACAATCGTGAGGGACCGGACCGGCGGCGGGCTCAGGAGAGGACAGACGATGAAGGGCCCGTTCACGGTGCACAAGTACGACGAGGGCGACGGCGCGGTCCGGATAGCCGTGCACGGCGAGATCGACAACGACAGCGACGAAGCGCTCAGTCTGATCATCGTGAACGCAGCCGTGCAGAGCGGCATCACCGCCCTGATCATCGACTTGGACGGCGTCACGTTCCTGGCGGCGGCCGGCATCCGGAGCCTGCTGGACGGTCACCTGGCGGCGCTGCGGCACCACTGCTCCTACCACGTCGTCAACGCGCGGGGCAGCGTCGCGGACGCGCTGACCGCCGCCGGCGTGGCCGGCGACCTCTCCCCCGCACTGGGGTTCCCGGCCCACCCGGCATCGTGTCAAGCGCAGGCCGTGCCACGCTGACCCGGCTGCTCAGCGGGACCGGGGGCCGGGCCGCCGGTCGCGGACCAGCGGCGCGGCCCAGACCAGCAGGATCGCTAGCGCCAGCAGGCCGGTGTCAACGCCCGGCCCGGCGTAGAGCAGTGCCACGAGCCAGGGGGCGACGACGAGTGTCCGTAGGGTGAGCTCCGGCTTCATGCCGCTCCCATTCCCCGCCCCGACGGCCCGGCGGGGCCGATCGGCGACCCGCACGGGTCACCGGCGATAGCGCGGCAGGGCGACCTCCATCGCGAGGCCGGTGGGCGCCAGCGGCCGCGCGCGCACGGTGCCGCCGAGGGCGTCGAGCAACTCCCGCACCACCCACAGGCCAAGACCGTGATCGTCCGGGGGTGGGGTCCGCCGCTGCAGGGCCGCGCGCAGCGCCGGCGTAGGACCACCGTGGTCGATGACCGCGATCCGGACGCGCCGCGCCCTCACCCCGGCGGCCAGCCGGACCGGACCGGGCGCGTGCCGCGCCGCGTTGCCCACCAGGTTGATCAGAATCTGCTGGGTGTGCTGCGGATGCACCGGCCAGCGCAGAGCGGCACGGCCGGCCGAGACCGCCAGCGTCCCGGCTGGCACCGTGCTCACCACCGCCGGCAGCAGCCGGCCGAGCGGCACCGGCGCGACGCTGCGGTCGGCACGGCCCGCCACGGTCTGCGCGACCTCACCGAGGACCGCTTCGGCGTACGCCACGTGTGCCGCCGCCAGACGGGCCAGTTCGGTGCGGCGTGGCTCGGCCGGCGCGTTCTCCAGTGCCCGCAGCAGGCCGGCCAGCGTGGCCATCGGCGGCCGCAGTTCGTGGCAGACACTGCGGACCAGCAGCAGACCGGGATCGACGGGCGTGCGGTGCCGGCTCAGTCGCATAACTCGCTCCCGGCGTGGGAACCGGCCGCCATGCACACGGGAATTCGAGTGGCGATCATCGATGATCACGACCTCTTCGTGAGGGGACTGGAACTGTTGCTGCCGGAGGTGAGCGACGGCCGGGCCACTGTCGTGGCGGCGACCGGCGACGCGGCGTACGCGGCGAGTGTGGTGCGCCACGCCGTACCCGATCTCGCTCTGGTCGATCTGCACATGCCGCCGCCGGGCGGCCTGCGGGCGATCGGCGCGGTCCGCAGAGCCGCGCCGCGGGCGCGCGTGCTGGCGATGTCCGGCGACGACGACCCGGCGGTGGCGCTGGAGGCGCTGCGCGCCGGAGCCGCCGGATTCCTGCCGAAGACCAGCGACGCCGCTGACCTTCTCCAGCCACTGCTCGCCGCGATCGGTGGCTGGGTGGTGCTGCCCGACCGCCTGCTCGCCGAGCTGCTGAGCCGCGACCGCCACCGGGTGGCGCACCCGGCGGCCGAGTCACTGTCCGCGCCGGAGCGCCGGCTGCTGCAGCTGATCGCCGCCGGATCGTCGACGCTGGAGATCGCGGCGCGGACCCATGTCTCGGAACGCACCGTCAAGCGGCAGACCGCGACGCTGCTGCGCAAACTGCACGTCTCCAGCCGCGCCGAGGCCGCCGCGCTGGCGGGCGTGGCCGGTCTGCTGTAGTCGGTCGGCATGCGGCCGGTTTCCCCGATCGGCGACGCTCAACCAAGCATTCGCACCAGCAGGAACGCGTTCAGGACGATGATCAGCGCGGCCGCGGCGGATGCGGTCACCGTGGTGATCGGGCGGTTGACCTGGTCACCCAGCACGTCGCGCCGCCGGGTCAGCCAGATCAGCGGGACCAGGGCGAACGGCACACCGAACGAGAGGACCACCTGCGACCAGACCAGCGCGCTGGTGGGGTCGACGCCGATCAGCAGCACGGCCATCGCCGGGGCCATCGTGATCAGCCTGCGGGCGAGCAACGGGATGCTGCGGCCGATGAATCCCTGCATCACCACCTGACCGGCGTAGGTGCCCACGCCCGACGACGCGAGACCCGAGGCGAGCAGGGCGACGGCGAACGCCAGCGCGGCATGCCCGTCCAGCACCGTCCCGAGTCCCGCGTGGATGCCCTCCAGCGTGTCGGTCCCGCCGATCGAGGAGCCGAAGAAGAGCTGCGCCGCGATCACCAGCATGGCCAGGTTGACCAGCCCGGCCGCGCCGAGCGCGATCATCGTGTCGGCACGCTGGCAGCGCAGCGCCTCGCTGCGCCGGGCAGGGTCGGCGGCGGCCACCGCCCGCGACTTGCTCAGCGACGAGTGCAGATAGATCACGTGCGGCATCACGGTGGCGCCGAGGATGCCGGTGGCCAGCAGCAGGCTGTCCGTGCCGGCGAACGACGGCAGCAGGCCGCCGGCGAACGCGGCGCCGTCACCGCCGGCGCGCAGCGCGTTGTAGAGGAAGCCGAGCAGGATCACGCCGAGCAGGGCGCCGATCACCGCCTCGAACCGGCGGATCCCGCGCCGGTGCAGCTCCAGCAGCCCGAACGCCACGACACAGGTGATCAGGCCGCCCAGCGGCAGCGGCATGCCGAACAGCAGGTACAGCGCGAGGGCGCCGCCGACGATCTCGGCGAGGTCGGTGGCCATCGCCACCAGTTCGGCCTGCACCCACAGCCCGCGGGCCACCGGCCGGGGCAGGTGCTCGCGGCACAGCTCGGGCAGGTCGCCCCCGGTGACCAGGCCCAGTTTCGCCGACAACGACTGGATCAGCATGGCCATCAGGTTGGCCGCCACGATCACCCAGACCAGCAGGTACCCGTAGGTCGCGCCGGCGGTGAAGTTGGTGGCGAAGTTCCCCGGGTCGGCGTAGGCGATCGCGGCCACGAAAGCCGGACCGAACCACGGGGCCACCCGGATCACCCGGTTCTTCAGCGGCACAGCGAGGTCGAGAACCACCATGCCGCCGGTGTGCCCCGGACCTGCGGCCCGCTCGGGCCGCGGACGACCTCGGCGGGCCACCTGCTCGGGTAGCCGAATCAGCGTGCAGGACCACTTCGAGAGGAGCACCTGATGTTCAAGCACGTCGACTACCTGCAGTTCCAGGCCAAGCCGGAGAAGCCGGACGCGTTCTTCGCCGCGAAACTGCAGGAGCTGGTGGGCGGTCAGTTCGGCGAGATGACCGTGATGATGCAGTACCTGTGGCAGGGCTGGTCGTGCCGGGTGCCCGGCAAGCACAAGGACATGATCATGGACATCGCGACCGAGGAGATCGGTCACGTCGAGATGCTCACGACCATGCTGGCCCGGCTGCTGGAAGGCGCTCCCGCGGAGGCCACCGAGAAGGCCGCCGCGGCCAACCCGCTGCTCGCCGCGGTGCTCGGCGGGCAGAACCCGCAGCACGCGATCGTCACCGGCGGCGGCCCGATGCCGACGAACAGTCAGGGTGTGCCGTGGAACGCCGGCTACATCGTGGCCAGTGGCAACCTGCTCGCCGACTTCCGTTCCAACGTGGCCGCCGAGGCGCAGAGCCGGCTCCAGACCAGCCGGATCTACAACATGACCGACGATCGTGGGATCAAGGACATGCTGCAGTTCAACCTGGCCCGTGACACCTACCACCAGCAGCAGTGGCTGCTCGGCATCGAGCAGCTCATCGAGGACGGCTTCACCGAGAACGGCATCGAGGACTCCAACGCCGAGCACGAGCACCCGGAGGCGAACCACACCTTCTACAGCTTCGACCCGGAGAGCACCGCCGGCGAGGGGCGGTGGGCGCGCGGTCCGGCGCTCAACGGCAGGGACGACATCGTCTACGTCCCGGACGCGCAGCCGCTCACCGACGACCGGCCGCTGGGCCCGGCGCCGGACCCCCGGCTGTTCGTCACCTACGACGGCTCGATGGGCAAGGGCAAGCCGGGCACCGGCGCCGGCGCGCACACGCAGGGCGTCGCCAACGTCGTCAACAAGATCAAGGGTGCCCTGGACTAGAGGCACGCGGATGAGCCGGGCCCGGCGCGGCCCGGCTCATCCGCGTCCGGGATAGACGAGGAACACAGTCGGCGGCACATCCTTCACCGCGCAATGATCATGATGTTAGGTTCTTGCACATCTTTTGCAATTGCCACGGTCATGGAGGATGTTGGTGGTCACCGCGCTGTCGGCCGACCCGCAGCAGGACGTGCTCGGGATCGGCGCGCAGCGACGCCGCACCACCCTCTGGCTGCTGGCGCTGATCGCCGGGCTGCTCGGCACCGGCCTGGTCGCCGTCGGCACCGGTGCGATCGCGATCAGCCCGGCCACCGTGGCCCGGATCATCGCCCACCAGCTGCTCGGCATCGGTGAGGTGGCCTGGACGCCGCCGCAGGAGGCGATCGTCTGGCAGGTCCGGCTGCCCCGGGTGCTGCTCGGCATGCTGGTCGGCGCCGGGCTCGCGGTCTGCGGCGTCGCCCTGCAGGCGATGGTCCGCAACCTGCTCGCCGACCCGTACCTGCTGGGCATCAACTCCGGCGCCTCCAGTGGCGCCGCCGCGGCGATCCTGTTCGGTGCGGGGGCGGGATTCGGACAGTACGCCCTTTCCACCAGCGCGTTCCTCGGGGCGCTGGCGGCCTCCCTGCTGGTCTTCCTGATCGCCCGCAGCGGTGGCCGGGTCACCTCGACCCGGCTGCTGCTCGCCGGCGTCGCCGTCGGTTACGCGCTGTCCGCGGCCACCAGCTTCCTGATCTTCGCGTCGAACTCCGCCGAGGGCGCCCGCTCGGTGATGTTCTGGCTGCTCGGCTCGCTCGGCCTGGCCCGCTGGGACGCGCTGCTCGCGGTCGCCGCGATCGTCATCGGCGGCACCGTCGCCTACCTCACCGTCACCGGGCGCAGGCTGGACGCCCTCGCCGTCGGCGACGAGACCGCGCACACCCTCGGCGTCTCCCCCGACCGGTTCCGGCTGTGGCTGCTCGTGGTGGTCTCGCTCTGCATCGGCGTGCTGGTCTCCGCCTCCGGCAGCATCGGCTTCGTCGGCCTGGTGGTGCCGCACCTGGCCCGCCGCGCCGTCGGCTCCCCGCACGTGCGGGTGGTGCCGGTCGCCGCGCTGCTCGGCGCGATCCTGCTGGTCCTGGCCGACCTGATCGCGCGCGTCCTGCTGGCACCGCAGGAGATCCCGATCGGCATCGTCACCGCCCTGATCGGCACCCCGTTCCTGCTGGTCCTGATCCGCCGCCTGCACGTCACGAAGGGAATCTGATGAAGGCATCCCGCCTGCTCGCCGCCTGCGCCACGGTCGTCCTCGCCGCCGGCTGCGGCGCGGCCACCGCGGAGGAGACCGCCGCGGTCACCGTCGTCAACTGCGGCGCCGAGGTCACCTTCGCGAAGGCGCCGGAGCGGGTCGTGCTGCTCAAGAGCGCCGCCGTGCCCTACCTGCAGTCGCTCGGCGTGCTGGACCGGGTCACCGCCCGGGCCGGGCAGTACCCGAAGGAGTACTACGACGCCGCGACGCTCGCCCAGCTGGACCGGATCCCGCTGCTGACCGACAAGACCGACACCAGCGGCCACCTGCAGATCTCCAAGGAGGTGGTGATCAGCCAGCAGCCGGACCTGGTGCTCGGCGAGGTCGACAACCTCTCCCGGGAAACCCTCTCCGCCGTGGACATCCCGCTGCTGGAGGAGCCGGCGATGTGCCCGAACGCGACCGCGGTGCCGACGTTCGACGACATCTACGCCCAGATGGAGACCTACGGCAAGGTCTTCGGGCGCACCGCCGAGGCCGGCAAGGCGGTCGAGGCGCTCAAGGCCCGCATGGCGGGCATCAGGAAACCCACCGAGAAGCGTACGGCCGCGGTGCTCTACCCCACGGTCGGCGGGGGTGTGACGTACGCGTACGGCGCGGCCAGCATGGCGCACCCGCAACTGGAGGCGGCCGGGTTCACCAACGTCTTCGGCGACAGCAAGGAGCGCGTCTTCGAGGTCACCCTGGAGGAGTTGCTCGGGCGCAACCCCGACGTGCTGATCCTGCTCCACAGCGACGGCGACCCGAAGGCCGTCCAGGCCGCGATCACCGGGCTGCCGGGCGCCGCCAAGCTGAAGGCCGTCAGCAGCGGCAACGTCATGCCGCAGCTGTTCAACTTCACCGAGCCGCCGTCGCCGCTGTCGATCGACGGCCTGGAGCGGATCGTCGCCCGCTTCCCGGCGGGCGCGTGATAGCGGCCGCCCGGGTCTCCTGGCGGTACGGCGCCAACCCGGTCATCGACGGTGTCGACGTCACCGCCCGCCCGGGCCGGGTGCTCGGCCTGATCGGGCCCAACGGCAGCGGCAAGACGACGCTGCTGCGGCTGCTCTACGGTGCGCTGCGCAGCCCGACCGGGACGGTCACCGTCGACGGCGACCCGCTCGGCACGCTGTCGCCCCGGGAGGCGGCCCGGCGGATGGCCGTCGTCGTGCAGGAGACCGGCGGCGAGACCGCGCTGACCGTGGCCGAGATGGTGCTGCTCGGCCGCGGGCCGCACCTGTCCACCTTCCAGCGCACCGGCCCGGCCGACCACGAGGTCGCCGCGCAGTGCCTGCGGCGGGTCGGCGCCACGCACCTGGCCGCCCGCTCGTTCGCCGGGCTCTCCGGCGGCGAGCGGCAGCGGGTGCTGATCGCCCGCGCGCTCGCCCAGCAGGCCACCCACCTGCTGCTCGACGAGCCCACCAACCACCTGGACATCCGATACCAGCACGAGATCCTGCGCCTGGTCCGCGGGCTCGGCACCTGCTCGGTGGTCGTCCTGCACGATCTCAACCTGGCCGCCCGCTACTGCGACGACCTGGTCCTGCTCGGCGACGGCGGGGTCGTCGCCGCCGGGCCGGTCGCCGACGTGCTGGAGCCGAAGGTCCTCGAGCCGGTCTACGGCATCGGGATCCGCCGGCTCGACGTCGACGGCGAGCTGCACCTGCTGTTCCACCCCACCGACGAGGAGATCATCCCGTGAGCGCACAGGACCGCATCAACGCCTACTGGACCGGCCGCGCGCCCGCCTACGACGACTACCAGCAGCGGCCCGAGCGGCTGGCCGCCGACGAGCAGGCCTGGGCCGGGGTGTGGGCCGAGGCGCTGCCCGCCGGTCCGCTCGACGTGCTCGACGTCGGCACCGGCAGCGGGCAGGTCGCGATGACCCTCGCCCGGCTCGGCCACCGGGTCACCGGCATCGACCTGTCCGACGGCATGCTGGAACGCGCCCGCGCGCACGCCGCCACCCTCGCCGACGGCCCGGAGTTCCGGCCCGGTGACGCCGTCGACCCCGATTTCCCGGACCGTAGCTTCGACGCGATCACCGGCCGGTACGTGATGTGGACGCTGCGCGAGCCGCGGACCGCGGTGGCGAACTGGATCCGGCTGCTGCGCCCCGGTGGCGTCGTCGCCATGGTCGACAGCACCTGGTTCCCGAACGGCCTGGAGAACGCCTCGGAGAATTTTGCCGGCTTCTACGACGCCGAGGTGCGCGAAGCCCTGCCGCTGGCCGCCGCCAAGTCGATCGACGAGACCGTGCTGCTGCTCGCCAACGCCGGGCTCACCGACGTCACGGCCACCCCGCTCACCACGATCTACGACCTGGACCAGCGGTACGGCGTCGCCGCGAACCACGAGGTGCAGATGCAGTTCCTGATCACCGGAAAGGCCTGAGGCCCCGGGCGGGAACTTTTCCGCACCGGGGAGCGACCACCCGGACGTGAATCGGGCGCCTTCGTCAGCCGTACCCCAGCGTGACCGGAAGGACCACCGCATGGCCGACGCCGATCTGACCGCCCTGGCCTTCGCCGCGGGACGCGGCGACCGGGACGCGGCCGCCGACCTGATCCGGGCGACCCAGTTCGAGGTCACCCGGTTCCTGCGGTCGCTCGCCGGCGAGGCCGACGTGGAGGACCTGGCGCAGGAGACGTTCCTGCGGGCGTTCCGCGCGCTGCCCGAGTTCGCCGGCCGGTCCTCGGTGCGGACCTGGCTGTTCGCCATCGCCCGGCGCACCGCCGCCGACCATGTCCGGCGCGTCACCCGGCGGCCGCGGGTCGCGGCGGTGGCCGACTGGGTGGGCAGGGCCGACGCCGCCGACCCGCACGGCCGGCCCCGCTTCGAGGAGCAGCACGCGCTGAACGGCCTGCTCGCCGGCCTGACCGGCGAGCGGCGGGAGGCGTTCGTGGCGACCCAGGTGCTCGGGCTGTCCTACGCCGAGGCGGCCGAGGTGTGCGACTGCCCGGTCGGCACGATCCGCTCCCGGGTCGCCCGGGCGCGTGAGGACCTGGTGCTGGCCCTGAGCCGGCCGGACGGGACCGGCGTCACGGCCGTCTGAGGCGCAGCCAGCCGCCCGCCGGGGTGCGCAGCTCCAGGCCCACCACCTCGCCGCCGGACCGCACGAACCGGACGTCCGGGCAGCCCTCGACGACCGCCTGCCAGCCGCCGGCGGGGTCGTGCACGGCGTGCCGGCGGCAGTGCTGCTCGTCGACGTATCCCCAGGCCATCAGCACCTCCCGGCCGTCGTAGGAGTACCGGCCGACCGAGGCGATCCGATCGCCGTCGGGCCGGCGGTAGAAGTCGGCGCGCAGGCCGGGCACCGCGGTGCCCTCGAAGTCCGCGTCCGGCGTCGACCGGTGCGGGGCGTAGGTGGTCAGGTCAGGAAGGGACACCGTCGTTCCTTGTCGCTGCGAGATGGCGGCGCCGGTTCCGGCGCCACCCGTCCCAGTCGTGATCTCCGCGCGATCGGTTCCCGCCGGCCGGGAAAATCCGGCGAAAGAGACAGCGACCGCCACCGGCCGGGCATCGGAATCGTCCACGGCCCGCTACCGTGAGTGCCGGAGTCGGCCGGACGAGGCGAGAGGGCGGGTTGTGACGCGGACACAGCAGCGCACCAGGCTGGAGGCGGTCCGGGATCAGGTTCGGGCGGGTGGGCGGCGCTGGACGATCGCCAAGGGCGCCGTCGTGGAGGCGCTGATCGGCACCGAGGGTCACCTGTCGGCGCAGCAGGTGCACGACCGGGTGATCGAGCGGTTCCCGCAGATCGACCGCTCGACGGTGCACCGCGTCCTGCTCACCCTCGCCGACGAGCACGTCGTGCACGTGCTGGGCCGGCAGGGCGAGGCCCGTTACGGGATGGCCGACCGGCCGCACCACCACGCGGTCTGCGCACGCTGCGGGCAGGAGGCGGAGATCCCCGCCTCGGTGATCTCGCCGGCGCTGGCGGCCGCCGCGACGGCGACCGGGTTCAGTTTCGAGGACGGCGGCATCACGCTGACCGGGCTGTGCGGCGGCTGCGGGGCGACGAGCTAAAGGGCGTTCCGGCGATGCTGGATCATCGCGTGCCGGAACGCCCTTCTGCTTCGGAACGACGGGTCACGGCCAAGCAACACCCGCTCCATACGCCATCATCTAGTAACTGCCAGCCCTTTGCAACAAGGCCGTCCGTCAGACCTTTTCGCCGCGCCGGCGCACCAGCCAGAACAGTCCCCCGCCGACGGCGAAGGTGATGAGCACGCCGAGGACGCCGGACAGGCCGGTGGCGAGGAACTCGTTGTCGATGCCGCGGATCGCGTAGTCGGCGAGCGGGCTGTCCGCGAGCTGGTGCTCGGTCTCCTGCTGGGCCATGCAGGTGCCGCCGGTGATCTCGTCGTCGGCGTTGAAGGTGCAGCCCTCACGGGCGGCGTGGTCGAGGCCGTCCGGGCTGCCGGAGGCGAAGTTGCTGACCACGCCGGCCAGCAGCAGGGCGACGAGGAGACCGCCGGCGAGGAACCAGCCGAATTTCTTGGTCATGCCGGGGCTCCCGCCTTCGTCGTCGTGGTGGGGACCTTCAGGGTGCGGTAACGGCGCAGCGCGTAGACCAGGTCGGGGCGCACCCGCGCGACGGTCACCACGGTGGTGGCGGCGATCAGGCCCTCACCGATGCCGATCAGCACGTGCACGCCGGCCATCGTGCCGGCGATCCCGGCCAGGGACAGCTCGGCGGTGCCACCCAGTGCGTACTGCACCACGAAGCCCATCGAGGCGACCACCACGCCGATGATCGAGGCGATGAAGGCGGTGGCGCCCAGCCCGCCGGGCGTCTTCGGCAGGAACCGCAGCAGGGCGGCGACCAGCAGGTAGGCGACCGCGGTGCCGAGGATCGCCATGTTGAAGATGTTCAGCCCGATCGCGGTGAGGCCGCCGTCGGCGAACAGCAGGCACTGCACGATCAGCACGGTCGCGACACAGAGCGCGCCGACCCAGGGGCCGACCAGGATGACCGCGAGGGTGCCGCCGAGCAGGTGACCGGAAACACCGGGCAGCACCTGGAAGTTGAGCATCTGCACGGCGAAGATGAACGCCGCGACCAGGCCCGCCATCGGCGCCAGCCGGTCGTCCAGGTCGGCCTTGGCACGCCAGACGCAGACCGCCAGCCCCGCCAGGGCTATCACCATGAACATCACCGAGACGGGACCGTCGATGATCCCGTTGGCGATGTGCATCGCCACTGCGTTCATTGGCGCCCTCCCAGGCATGCCGAGCCACCAGGGCTCACTCAGCGGCAGCATATTGAAGCAATCAGGTTGTTGCCAAGCTCTTGCAACTGTGCGCTGCAGCGCACCTCGCATCGAGTTGTGCCGCTGATCGGCGCGCCACTAGGTTGAGGACGCCATCTGCGGCGACGCGAGGGAAGCCGGTGAGAGTCCGGAACGGTCGCGCCACTGTGACCGGCCCTGTTCGCAGGCCGGGAGTCAGGAGACTCGCCCGCCGCAGGCCCCACGAACGGGACGCGTCATCCCGTAGGAGGTTCGATCACTCATGCCCGGTTTCCTTCCCCTGTTGCTGCGCGGCCTGCTGGCCGGGCTGATCGCCGGCCTGGTGGCCGGCGGCTTCGCCTTCGTCTTCGGTGAGCCGCACATCGACGCGGCCATCGCGATCGAGGAGGCCGCCGCGCACGCCTCCGGCGACGCCGGTCACCACGGCGAGGAGGCCCTGGTCAGCCGGGACGGTCAGAAGGCCGGCCTGGTGCTGGCCACCTCGTTCTACGGCATCGCGATGGGCGGCCTGATCGCGATCGCCTACACGCTGCTGCGCCGCCGGCTGCACACCGGCAGCGACAGCCGCGCGGCGCTGCAACTGGCCGGCGCCGCCCTGGTGGGCGCGGTGCTGGTGCCGTTCCTGAAGTACCCGCCGAACCCGCCGGCCGTCGGTGACCCGGCCACGATCAACCAGCGCACCTGGAGTTACCTGGCGGTGCTGGTGCTCGGCCTGGTCGCGGTCTGGACCGCGGTGCTGGCCGCGCGTACCCAGCGGGTGGAGTGGCGGCGTGCGGTGGCCGCGGTGATCGGCTTCCTGGTCGTGGTGACGGTCGCCTACCTGCTGTTGCCGACGATCACGGAGGTGCCGGAGACGTTCCCGGCGACCCTGCTCTGGGACTTCCGGATCACGTCGCTCGGCACGCAGGTGGTGCTGTGGTCGGCGCTCGGGCTGGCCTTCGCCGCGCTGGTGAGCACCCGCGAGCGCAAGCCGGCGCTGGTCGGATGACGGCGGGGCCCCGGGAGCGGGCGCTCCCGGGGCCGCACGGTCAGAAGTCGTCGTCGAAGCTGACCGAGCCGCTCACGCCGACCTGGTAGGCCGACACCCGCCGCTCGAAGAAGTTCGACAGCTCCTGCACGTCCTGCAGCTCCATGAACGCGAACGGGTTCTTGCTGCCGTAGACCGGCTCGATGCCGAGCGCCTGCAGCCGCCGGTCGGCGACGTGCTGCAGGTACTCCCGCATGTCACCGAGCGACATCCCGCTGACGCCCTGTTCGAGCAGGTCGGCGGCGAACTGCACCTCGCACTCGACGGCCTCGGCCAGCATGTCGCGGACCTGCTGCTCCATCGCGCTGTCGAACAGGTCCGGCTCCTCGGCGCGGACCTGGTCGACCACGTCGAAGGCGAACGCCATGTGCATGCTCTCGTCGCGGAACACCCAGTTGGTGCCGGACGCCAGCCCCTGCAGGACGCCACGCGAGCGCAGGAAGTAGACGTAGGCGAAGGCGCCGTAGAAGAACAGGCCCTCGATGCAGGCGGCGAAGCAGATCACGTTGAGCAGGAACGCCCGCCGGTCCTCCTTCGTCCTGAGCTCGCGCAGCTCGAAGACCGAGTCGATCCACTTGAAGCAGAACTCGGCCTTGCGGGCGATCGACGGGATGTTCTCGACGGCCGCGAACGCCTCGAAGCGCTCCTGCTCGTCGGGCACGTAGGTGTCCAGCAGGTTCAGATAGAACTGGACGTGCACGGCCTCCTCGAACAGCTGCCGGGACAGGTAGAGCCGGCCCTCCGGGGAGTTGACGTGCTGGTAGAGGTTGAGCACCAGGTTGTTCGCCACGATGGTGTCGCCGGTGGCGAAGAACGCCACTAGGCGGCTCACCAGGTGTTTCTCCGCCGGCGACAGCTGGGCCAGGTCGGCGAGGTCGGAGTGCAGATCGACCTCCTCGACGGTCCAGGTGTTCTTGATCGCGTCCTTGAAACGGTCGAAGAAGTGCGGGTACTTCATCGGCCGCAGGGTCAGGTCCATTCCGGGGTCCAAGAGCATTACTGGCAGGCCTCACACGACTCGGGGTTTTCCAGGGAGCAGACTTCGGCGGGGGTCAGCGCGGGGATCACCGACACGGTGGCCTGCTGAATCCGGGTCGCGGGACGCGACCGCAGGTAGTAACTCGTCTTCAGGCCGGCTTTCCAGGCGTAGAGATACATCGACGAGAGCTTGTTGATGGTCGGCGCGGCCAGGAACAGGTTCAGCGACTGCGACTGGTCGATGAACGGGGCACGGGCGGCGGCCAGGTCGATCAGCGCCTTCTGCGGCAGTTCCCACGCGGTGCGGAAGAGCTCGCGCACGTCGGCGGGCATCTCGGCGATCGCCTGCACCGAGCCCTCGGCGCGCTTGATCTGCTCACGGATCGCGGCGGTCCACAGGCCGCGGGCCTTCAGCTCCCGTACCAGATAGGTGTTGATCTGCAGGAACTCGCCGGACATGGTCTCGCGCTTGAAGAGGTTGCTGACCTGCGGCTCGATGCATTCGTAGCAGCCGGCGATCGAGGCGATCGTCGCCGTGGGCGCGATCGCGATGAGCAGCGAGTTGCGCAGGCCGTGCTCGGCGATCGACGCGCGCAGCGCGTCCCAGCGCTCGGTCTGCGACACCGCGGCGCCCCACAGGTCGGGGTGCAGGTCGCCCCGGGCCGCGCGGGTCTCCGGATAGGCGGGATGAGCGCCGAAGCGGGAGGCCAGCTCGGCCGAGGACTCCAGCGCGGTCAGGAAGATCTCCTCCTGGACCCGGGTGGACAGCTCCCGGGCCTCGGCCGAGTCGAACGGCAGCCGCAGCGTGAAGAACGCGTCCTGCAGGCCCATCAGGCCCAGGCCGACCGGGCGCCAGCGCGGGTTCGACGCCGCGGCCTGCGGCGACGGGTAGTAGTTGATGTCGATGACCCGGTCCAGGTAGACGACCGCGGTGCGAACCGTCTCGCGCAGCCTCTCCCAGTCGACTCCCTCGGCGCTGGTGTGCGCGCCCAGGTTGATCGAGCCGAGGTTGCAGACGGCCGTCTCGTCGTCGTTGTTGACCTCGAGGATCTCGGTGCACAGGTTCGACAGGTGGATGACGTTGCCGGGGGCGCCGGTCTGGTTCGACAGGCTGTTGGAGCGGTCCTTGAAGGTCATCCAGCCGTTGCCGGTCTGTGCCAGGGTGCGCATCATCCGGCCGTACAGGTCGCGGGCCTTGACGGTCTTGACCGCCTTCTTCTCCGCTGCCCGGTAGGCCTCGGTGAACTCGTCGCCGAACAGGTCCGGCAGCGTTGGGGCGTCCGACGGGTCGATCAGCGACCAGTCGCCGTCGGCCTCGACCCGGCGCATGAACTCGTCCGGGATCCAGTTCGCCAGGTTGAGGTTGTGGGTGCGGCGCGACTCCTCACCGGTGTTGTCGCGCAGCTCCAGGAACTCCTCGACGTCCGGGTGCCACGGCTCCAGGTAGACGCAGGCCGCACCCTTGCGCCGGCCGCCCTGGTTGACCGCGGCGACACCGGCGTCGAGCGTCTTGAGGAACGGGACGATGCCGTTGGACTTCCCGTTGGTGCCGCGGATCAGGGCGCCCCGGCCGCGGATCCGCGACCAGGAGATGCCGATCCCGCCGGAGAACTTCGACAGCTTCGCGACCTGGTGGTACCGCTCGTAGATCGAGTCCAGCTCGTCCTTCGGCGAGTCGACCAGGAAGCACGACGACATCTGGGTGTGCCGGGTGCCCGAGTTGAACAGCGTCGGTGAGCTGGGCAGGTAGGCCAGCGACGACATCAGCCGGTAGAAGCCGATCGCCTCGGTGGCGGTCTGCGACAGGCCGCAGGCGACGCGCAGCAGCCAGTACTGCGGGGTCTCCACGACCTGCCGGGTCTGCGGGTGGCGCAGCAGGTAGCGGTCGGCGACGGTCCGCAGGCCGAAGTACTCGAAACGCAGGTCACCGGCCGGGTCGACGGCGTCGTCCAGCTTGCGGGCGTTGCTCGCCACGAACGCGGCCGTCTCGTCGCCGATCAGGCCGAGCGTGTGCGCGTACCGGATGGACTGGCTGAAACTCGCCACCTGCTGTCCGCGGACCTCCTTGTCCACGAACGCGGCGAGCAGCCGGGCGGCGAGCTTGGAATACTGCGGCTCCTCGCCGATCAGCTCGGCGGCCGTCTGAATGGACAGTTTGTCCAGCTCGGCGGTGGTGGCGCCGTCGTAGAGACCACTGATGGTCTTGGTGGCGACACGCAGCGGCTCGACCTCGCCGAGGTCGGCGACCCAGCGCTCCACCGCCTTGACGATCTTGTTGACGTCGACGGTCTCCAGGTCGCCGTTGCGTTTGCGCACCTGCATCGCGTGCCGGCGTTGCTCCGGCACCACGGTCTTCTCCGATGTGGCCGTCATGGCCCTCTCCTCGCGCCCTCTCGACAAGGCCGTCGGGCACGCGGGAGGACGCCACCGGACCGCAAGCAGCAGCCGGCGTTCTGGCGTCGGTCGTCCCACGCGACCTTCGACCGCCGCACGCCAGGCGGCGGGCGGCGCGCTGGCAGGTCTTCGGACTCGCGGGCATGACCGTACGGTCGCCTACTGGCCGTCGCTTCCCAGGCCCTCGCGGACCCAGTGCTTCATGACGGCGGTCGTTCCCACTCACCGCTGCGGGGCAGTCCCGGTTTCCCACCGGGTTCCCTGTTGCCTCGGACAGGCTTCGACTGCCTGCCCGAACCAGCTGCGGGAGACACCATATATGGGCGGCTGCCGAAAGTCACAGCCCCACATGGTGTGTCGGCTGCGTCACCGTGCCAAGATCGATCGCCAGTGCCGCCGCCGGGTCTCCTCGGGGGTCAGGACGCAGTCGCCGCAGGTGCCGCCGCCCGGGATGCGGTAGTAGAGGCAGCAGTTGCGGCGGACCAGGAACCAGCGGTCGCGGGCCGGGTCGGGCCGGTTCAGGGTGGCGGTGCCGCGCAGCGGAGGCAGCTCCAGCATCGCGCCGACGACGGCCGCGGTGCGCGCGGCGAGGGCCGGCTCAGCGTCGGTGATCATGCCGGTGGCGCCGCCCAGGGCGGAGGCCACATTGCCCCACAACACCTGCGGCGACAGGGTGAAGCGGTCCCGGAACACTTCAAGGATCGGCTCGGCAAGTCCTCGCACGACGGTGCCGGTCAGGACGGCCGCGACGGTCGCGGGATCCTGGCCGGCGCAGGTCTCGGCGGTTAGATCGCGGTAGGCGATCGGCATCGGGCCGCCGTCGACCGGCCGCCAGAACATCCGGTCGGCCCGCGCGCCCGGCAGGGCGTCACCGGCCACAGCGGCGGCGAGCGGCGGCGAGAGCAGCCGCGAGGCGAGGCCGAGGAACACGATGGAGGCGACCACCCGCTCGGCGATGTCGTCGGGTTCCAGACCGCCCATCCGGGCCAGGCTCCGCCGGGCGACATCGACCCGATCGGTGACCACACCGGGATCCAGCAGATCCGCCAGCGGCCGCCAGCCGGGCGTGCCGTCCCAGGGCTCCCACACGAAGTAGGGGCCGATCCGCGCGGCGGCGCGCAGGGCGGAATCAGATCTGCTCATCCGGTAACTATCGCTCGCGGCGGATGATCGGATCGAACCGGAACGGTCGGGCGCCGCGCGGGTGGCGGCGGCCAGAGTTGGTGGCGGAAGGAGGCCTCATGATCTCGGATCTGAACCGGCTCGTCGACCACGTGGAGCAGCACCTCACCGAGGAGTTCGACCTCGGCGCCGTGGCTCGCGACCTCGGCACGACCGCGTACCACCTGCGGCGGATGTTCTCGTCGCTGGCCGGCATGCCGCTGTCGGAGTACGTGCGGCGGCGCCGGATGACGGTCGCGGCCGCCGACGTCATCAGCGGCACCGGGGATCTGCTGAGCATCGCGGTCCGGCACGGGTACGGCTCGACAGAGGCGTTCGGGCGCGCGTTCCGGGCCGTGCACGGCGCCGGGCCCGGTGAGGTACGCCGGGACGGTGGCCCCCTTCGCAGCCAACCACAACTCAGGTTCCGCCTGACCGTCGAAGGGAGCACCCCCATGGACACCCGCATCGTCGAGCACCCCGCGTTCCGCCTCGTCGGGCACGCCACCCGGGTTCCGCTGATCCACCACGGCGTCAACCCGCACATCCAGCAGCACATCGCCGCGCTGCCGATGGAGGAGCACCTGCGGCTGAAAGCCCTGAGCAACACCGAGCCGGCCGGCCTCCTGCAGGTCACCGACGACCTGGACGAGGACCGTACGGAGGGCAGCGAGCTGACCTATCTGCACGGGGTCGCGGTCACCGACGGCACCGCACCGGCCGACGACCTCGACGCCATCGAGGTGCCGGCCGGCACCTGGGCGGTCTTCCGCAGCTCCGGGGCGTACCCGGACGCGCTGCAGCAGACCTGGGCGGCGACCGCCACCGAGTGGTTCCCGTCGAACCGCTGGCGGCTGCGGCCGGGCCCGTCGATGGTGGCCGTGCTCGACCGCGCCGAGGACTTCAGCACCGCCACCTGCGAGCTGTGGCTGCCGATCGAGCCGGCCTGACCCCCTAACCGGGCAGGGCGCGCAGGACCTCGAAGGTCTCCTGCTCGTCCTGCTCGGTGCCGTGGTCGCTGAGCTTCACCACGACCGTACGGCGGGCCGGGCTGACATAGAGGTACTGACCGTGGATGCCCAGCGCGGAATAGTCACCACCGGAGTCGAACGGGTGCCACCACTGGGCGGAGTAACCCCAGCCGCTGAGGTCGTGCGGCGCCGGCGTGGCGATCCGCTTGATCCACTCGGCGGGGACGATCTCGCGGCCGCCGTCCAGCACCACCTGGCCGAGGCGGGCGTAGTCGCGGGCCGTGGCGTTCAGGCAGCAGTAGGCCTTCTCGGTGCCGCCGGGCCGGTCGAGGTTCCAGGTGGCGGACTGCTCGGCGCCCATCGGCTGCCAGATCCGCTCGGCGAGCAGGTCCGCCAAGGGCCGGCCGGTCACCCTGGTGAGCACGAGCCCGAGGATCTGGGTGTCGACGCTGCGGTAGCTCGCCCGGCTGCCGGGCGGGTAGGTGACCTCGCGGTGGCCGGCGACGAAGCCGGGCAGGTCGTGAGTTAGGTACATCCGGGCGGTGCCGGTGAACGGCCAGTACGCCCGGTAGTTCTCCGGGACGTCCACACCGGAGGCCATGTCGAGCAGGTCGCGCACGGTGATCCGGTCGTAGTCGCCGCCGGTGCGCAGCTCGGGCAGCAGGTCGACGAGCCGGTCATCCTCGGCCAGCTCACCGCGGGCGACGGCCTGGCCGACCAGCAGCGACACCACCGACTTGGCCATCGACCACGAGGAGAGCCGGGTGCCGGGGGTGATGCCGGCGCGGTACCACTCGTACTCGATCGCGCCGTCGCGCAGGACCAGGAAGGCGTTGGTGTGGGTGGTGTCGAGGAACTCGGTGAACGGGATCCGCGCGCCCTTCCACGGGACCGTGGCGGGCACCCGGGGCGCCGCGGCGGCGGCCAGCGGCGTGGCCCGCGCGGGAGCGGCGACGGCACGGGCCGGGAAGAGGTCACCCCACCGGGACGGCTCGGTGGTCTGCACCCGGTAGAGGGTGTGCGGCGGCGGCACGTCCATGATCGCGGTGCCGGCGTAGGCGGTGCCGGCCAGGACAGCCAGGAGCGCCGGCACCGCGATCAGCGCCCGCCGCTTCACTGGACCGCCGCCGCGACCGACAGCCACAGGGCGTGCAGCAGAGCGCCGAGGACCTGGTCGTCGCCCTGGCCGGCCAGGTGCGGCAGATGCTCGGCGATCGCCGGGTAGCGGTCGGCCGGCAGGGTGGCGTAGGCGCCCGCCCACGCCTGCTCGTCGCCGCGGCGCACCCGCTCGGGCAGCACCGCCCAGCCGGCTCGCATGCCCGCGTAGGACAGGATCGCGTCGGCGAGCATGCGCTGGTGGCGGGCGACGGACTCGCCGCGCAGCCCGACCTCGTGCAGCGCGGCGAGCATCATCTCGACCACCGCGAACTCGCCCGGCCCCCGCGTCGTGCGGCAGGCGACCGCCGCCCCGACATAGGGATGGGCCACGTAGACCTCGACGACGCTGCGGGCCAGTGCCTGCAGGCGCTCGCGCGGGCCGAGCCCGGGCCGCACCCGGTCGGTGGCGAGCTCCAGCAACCGGTCGCCGACCGCCAGCAGCAGCGCGTCACGGTCGGGGAAGTGCCGCCAGACGGCTGAGCGGTCGGCGCCGAGCTCGGCGCCGAGGGCCCGGCCGGTCAGGCCGTCGGGCTCGGCGCGCGCCGCGATCCGCACAGCCGCGTCGACGATCAGCTCCGGCGACAATCGCTTCCCCGCCACGGCATCCCCCTCGGTGTCATCAGTGATGACACCACAGATGATGGAGGAGTACAAGCATCCCCGACGGGGCACTGTGGACGCATGGCCCTGCGAACCCCGACCCGCTTCCTGCCGCCGACCTGGCTGTTCGCCGGGCTCGGCGTGATCGTGATCGGCGTCCTCGCCCTGATCACGTTCCAGACGTGGAACAACGACGTCGCGCTGCGCGAGCGCGGGGTGGAGACCTCCGCCCGGGTCACCGAGGTCGGCAGCAAGGGCCGGGTCCACGTGGAGTACGCCACCGATGACGGGCAGCGGGTGGAATCGCTGGTCAAGCAGGGCGCTGAGGCGGACGGGACGAAGGTGGGCGACGAGATCCCGATCGTCTACGACCCGCGGGACCCGGCCGGCGACGTGCGCGACACCCGCGTGCCGGCGACGAACCGGCTCACGTACTTCTCCCTCGGGATGACGGTCTTCGCGCTGGTCGCCGTACCGATCGCGTCCTGGCGCCTGGCCGTGGAGCATCGCCGGCGCCGGCACGCATCGATCTGATCCGCGGCCGCGCGCGTGGCGCGCGGC